>JAITXI010000200.1 GCA_031284905.1 Bacteroidales bacterium | reverse complement strand
TTAACGGCGCCAAAAGCATCATTACATTGTCCCATATCCATAATGCGAGGTAGCCCTCCAATTTCGCCTAAATCAATATCATTAAATCTAAACTTGCCGCAGCCTAGTGTCAATATGATCGTATCTTTGGGAGTTTGTTTTACAAATTCAGTAAAATAGCCGCGCTCTTTTTTTGCGCCGTCACATCCGCCTACAAGAAAGAAATGTTTTATAGCGCCGCTCTTTACGGCCGCTACAACTTTATCTGCAACAGATAATATAGTGCCTGCAGAAAATCCTGTTGTAACAGAGCTTCCGCCATTTGCGCCTAAGAGTTTTTTGTTTTCGTTATAGCCGCCAAGCGTTATAGCTTTTTTAATGATTCCTGAAAAATCTTTTTTGTCATCAATATGCAACATGTTGGGAAAGCCGGTTACACCTGTTGTAAAAATGCGATCACTGTAAGTGTTTTTTACAGGCATTATACAATTTGTTGTAAACAAAACAGGAGCCGGAATTCCGTCAAATTCTTTTTGCTGATTTTGCCATGCAGTACCAATGTGTCCTTTTAAGTTTGGATATTCTTTTAGTTTTGAATATCCGTGAGCCGGAAGCATCTCGCCATGTGTATAAATATTAACACCTTTATCTTTTGTTTGTTCAAGTAGCAATTTAAGATCGTGTAAGTCATGTCCGCTTACCACAATAAAAGGACCCTTCTCAATTCCAAGCGCTATAGTCGCGGGAGTAGGGACTCCGTAACTTTCGGTGTTTGCCTTGTCCAATAATTCAAGCGCCGTGTAATTTACTTTTCCTGTTTCCATAACAATAGGTAAAAGATCCTCCATGCCTAAATTTGAGTTCCCCAAGATAGACAATGCCTTGTAAAGAAAATCTGTAACTTCGTCACTTGAATAACCCAAGACATCAGCATGATAGGCGTATGCGGCAATTCCCCTAATTCCGAATAAGATCAGCGATTTAAGGGAACGAATATCGGGCGTTTCATTCCACAACTTAGACATATCAAAATCATTCTGACTTTTTGAAAGCGCTTTTATCTGTGCGATTTTTGCTTTGAGCGCCGCCTCATCAAAATTAACATTTGTAAGAGTTGCAAATAATCCGTCAACAACCAAGCGTTTCTCATTTTTGCTTTTCGTATGATTGCTTGCTGCATTTGCATAAGTAATCAGCGCGCCAGTTAACGCATCCTGCAAAACGGCAACATTCTGATCTTTGCCGCAAATTCCACCTTGCCCCGAACAGCCGCTTCCGTTGGCAGTCTGTTCACATTGAAAACAAAACATTTTTGACATTTTTATACCTCTAAAAAAATAAATTATTGATGGTCGCCCTGCGGCTATTTACGCATCAATTATATAAATCTTAATACAGGTAACAGTGTAAGTATGTTGTTTTTACAACGGATAACGAAAATTTTGGAGGATTTTTATTTTATATCTTGGTATAATTTTAAAATATTCTTCTATGGATTTATATTTTCCATTCAAATAATATATACAAGTGTTAGTGTCTAAGAAATACATTATATTTGTTCTCGCTGGATGTTGTATCTATAATCAATTTCCTTGGGTTCTAAAAAAGTGTCATCTTTAATAGCGCCAAATAGATCAAAAAATCCATCGGGATAATCGTTTTGCAATATATTTTTTATATTGCTTTCCACCCAATTTGACATTGATATTTTTCTTTGTTTTGCAATGTTTTCAATCTTCTCAAATGTGGTTTCATCTATATTTAATGCAATTTGTGGCATAAGCTTCCTCTGAATATTAGCATAGTCTCAAAACTGGACAGTTGTCAAGACGACGCAGTGCCTCACGTTAAATGTTACCGAAAGAAGGTGTCCGGCACAACTGGCATCTTCCCTGCATCCTTCCAATATATTTTTTGGGTTTTATTTTATATCTTGGTATAATTTTAAAATATTAGAATAAATGTTCCTGCTGTAATTAATATTCCACCAATAACTGATTTAATGGTTATTGATTCCTTTAATACAATAAAGGCTAATGCCATTCCAATAACTACACTAAATTTATCTATAGGAATTACTTTTGATGCTTCTCCAATTTGCAATGCTCTATAATAACAAAGCCATGACAATCCCGTTGCAACACCCGAAAGAATCAAAAACAATAAATTTTTATGTCCAATATTTATAATGTCATTTTGTTTTCCAGTTATAAAAACAATGCCCCAAGAAAGGATTAAAACTACAACTGTCCGAATAGCTGTTGCTAAATTTGAGTTTATATTTCCAATGCCAATTTTTGCCAAAATCGAAGTTAAAGCTGCAAACACAGCCGACAACACTGCAAAAAATGCCCACATACCGTTTACTCCTTATATTTATTAGGAGTATTATATTATTTTTTTATAATGTTTTCAATATATTTAATTCCCATTAAAACAGCTTAGTCCAAATAGTTCTGTAATAAATTCATTTTCTTTTTTATTAAAAAAATCGATCCAAATTATAATGCAGATAGAGCGATGCTTAACGGTAACTCCAACTCTATGCTTTGTAAAAAAGTCTTGTCCTTTAAAAGTCCCGGCGCAGAACAATCTGCAATAATTTTTCCTTTGTGCAAAAAAATAATGCGACTTGCTATATCAAGCGCCATATCAAGATCATGGCTTGCAATAATTTTTGTGCAAGGTAGACTTTTTAATAAAGTTATTAAGTTTTTTCTGGCGCGCGGATCAAGGGCTGCAGTAGGTTCATCAAGTAAAAGAATTAGAGGCTCCATAA
>JAITXI010000196.1 GCA_031284905.1 Bacteroidales bacterium | reverse complement strand
TTAGAGAAATATTTTTAGTTTAATCTATAAATTATTGAAATACTGTATTTTAATTTTTGTTAATAAATATTAAATATTTGGTAAAAATATTAAAATAATATTTGGAAACAGTGTGATATACTTGTTATCTTTACAGAAAATTTTTATATAAAAATTTGGTAATAATAAAAATAAATAGTAACTTTAAAAACATTTAAAAAATGGAAAAAGAAACAAAAAAAGACAAATTACAAAAATTATTTGACGAATTTGAATTAAAAAATTCAGAAAAAAAACAAATTTTCGGAGGAGCTAACAGTAATGATTGCACAACAGGAAATACAGGCGAAGATACTAGATGTGTTAGGGATAACCAAATTGTTACAGATGACTGCGATGATGATGATTGCGATCTTGTTATCATGCCAATTGACTCATTACCTTCAAAACCAATAGCACTACGTTAACACGTTAAATTAACCGCTTTTTGATATGTTTTATCAAAAAGCGGTTTTATTTTTTTAATATGATTTTAATAATTTCTGAAAGTACGGATATAACAACATCTATAGTAGTTAATTGGTTAAATTATTATAGTACTCCTTTTTTAAGAATTAATGATTTTTATAATTTAAAATTTCATTATCAGATAAATAATAAAACAAAACAATTATATATTTTAAAACAAAACAAAAAATATTGTATTAATGATATTAATGTTGTATGGTTTAGGCGATTTAAAGTAAATTCAGATATTAAATTTGGAAAAAACACCAAACATAGTTTAATTGAAGATATTAATAGATTTGTGATTCAAGAAAAACAAAGTATATTATCATTATTGACTATAGAATTAGCAAATAAATATTGGTTAAATCATCCGTCACAAGGAAGAGTAAATAAACAGTTACAACTTCAAGTTGCAAATTTAGTAGGATTAAATATCCCTGCAACATTAATAACCAATTCAAAAAAAGAATTAATTTCTTTTAAAAAGAAATATAAAAGTATTATAACTAAACCTATACAAGAGGCTGCAACTTTTGTAATTAATAAATATTCTGTAACAACTTTCACAAGAGAAGTATTAGATGAAGAAATAGCTACGATGCCAGAATATTTTATGCCTATTCAAGTCCAAAATAAAATTAACAAAGATTTTGAAATTAGGACATTTTTTTTAGACGGAAAATGTTTTAGCATGGCAATGTTTACGCAAAGCGATGTTAAAACGCAAATTGATTTTAGAAATTATAATTTTGATAACCCTGCAAGGAGAGTTCCATATAAATTACCATTAGATATTGAAAATAAATTAGCAAAATTTATGGAAATAATGAAAATAAATTGTGGTTCTTTTGATTTGATTAAAACCAAAGATGAAAAATATATATTTTTAGAAGTAAATCCTGTAGGACAATTTGGAATGACATCTTTTCCTTGTAATTATAATTTAGAAAAAGAAGTAGCATTACATTTAATTAATAAAAATAAGTATTATGAAAAATAAAATAATAGAAAAAATAGATTTAGATAAAAGCAATGATATTCCAATTATGTTAAATTTTCTTAATTCTCAAAAAACAAAAATTTTATATTCCTGTGAATTTAGTAATAGACATCATGGAGATATTGTGATTGAAAATTTTTATAAATTTTTTTGCTTAAATGATGTTATAGATGAAAAAGAATAATATGTATTTCAAATTATATTCTGATAATGTTATTATTAAAGGGGCAAAAAACTATTTAATTTATGATTTAACATTAAGTAGAATAAAAGAGATTCCTGAATTATTATTTTTTGTAATAAAAGAATGTGAAATAATGACTTATGAGCAGGTTAAAATAAAAAATAAGGATATAAAAAAAGGAATAGATACATATATAAATCATTTAATAAATGATAATTGGGGAACATTTGTTTCTGATGTAGCTGCCTTTCCTGAAATTAATTTTGAATATTTACGACCATCAAAAATTTCACATGCTATTATAGAACTTAATTTTAATGAAACTCACAAAAAAACACATCAAAAGGCTATATTTGAATTAATGAATTTTAATTGTAATCATATTCAATTTATTATTAGTGATAAAAAAAAATCCGAATACTTTGATTTTATTAATAAAATTATATATAAATCAAATTTCACTTCTGTAATTATAAAAAGTCAATTTGATGGTAATGAATATGATGAACAAAAAATTAGATGTTATTTGCAAAACAATAAACGAATTAAAAAAATATTTTTTTTTGATGCCGATGTAGAAAAAACAATAATCATATCAGAACCGTTTACATCTAAATTAATACTTACCAAACAGCCTATGAATACATGTTCAGTAAAACAGCCTGTTTATATATTAAATCGGTTGTTTTTTTATGAATCATTACATAAAAATAATTGTCTTAACGGTAAAATTTGTATTGATAAAAATGGGAATGTGAAAAATTGTTTATATATAGATGAGATTTTTGGAAACATAAAAAAAAATTCAATAAAATCAATTATTGATAATACTAAATTTTGTAATTTATGGGATTTAAGTAAAGACAAAATAGAAATATGTAAAGATTGTGAATTTAGATATATGTGCTTTGACTGTCGATTTTTATTAAGTGATAAAGCAAATACTATTTCTAAACCATTATTCTGTAATTATAATCCTTATGAATAAAAATCACATTTTCTGTATAATAATATTATCATCAATGTTTTTCTCAAAAACAGTATGTTGTCAAGACGTTTGTTTTGATTGTTTATTAAAGCATAAAGCAGATTCTTTATTTTTAAAACAAAAATATTACGAAGCAATAAGAATATATAAACAACGACAATCACAATTATATAATAACTATTATATGATTGCAGTTAATTTTTGTCAATTAGATTTAAAAGATTCTGCAGAGTATTACTTACAAAAAGCTATTGAAAATAATTTTTATTATAATGATTCTTTTAAATATAACAAAATTGAAAACTTAAATTCGGATAAAAACTTACCATGTTTGCATAATAACAGCAAATTGGATTCTCTTCTACAAAAAAATTATAATAAAATGAATGAAAATATTGATGAAAACTTACGAAAAGAATTTTTATTCAGAGAAAAACTAGACCAAAATGTTCGTCATAATGTAAATATAGATACATTATCAAAATTTTATAACATAGCTGAATATCATATTCCTGAATTTATTGATAGTATAAATATGTTATTTTTAGACTCTGTAATACAAGTAATAAAAAAATGGCCGGGTATAGATATTATCGGAAGAGATGGAGACAAGTCTGCTTGGCTTTTTGCTCAACACGCAGATAATTTTGTTGAATTTCAAGGAAAATGTTATAAATATATAGAAGCGGCTTCTGAATACAATAATACAGCCCTAACTAATGTCGCTTATTTATACGACAGAATTATGATTAATAAAGGATTGAAACAAAGGTTTGCTACGCAAATACGAATTATTGATAATAAAGTTGTTTTTATTGATTTAGAGAATGATAACGAAATATATTTAGATATTTTAAGAAATTGTTATAGGTTAAGTCCGTTAAAAGATTACAAAAATGGACTGGAAAATAAATTTATAGAAAAAAACCAACAAATCCGGCCTGAATAACAAACAATGGCAGAAAACAAAAAAATCGAAATCCGCTCCGAGCAAGTATCTGAAATATTAGGCAGCCCGCCCAAATCAATTATACGTTGGGGGATAACAGTTATATTTCTGATAATAATTATGTTGTTTATTGGAAGTTGGTTTTTTAAATATCCCGAAATTATAACTGCGAAAGTAAATATTGTTACAGAAAATCCGTCAATTCCGTTAAAATCGTTTGCAACAGGGAAAATTATGAAAATCGTAAATTTACAATAATTTTTTCTAATTTTTCCAAAAACCTAAAAATAAATTTGGTTCTTACAAAAAACAGCTTTAAATTTGCTGAAAAATTTTAATATTAAATATGAATAAAATTATTGTTTAACATATTAATAATTTAGCGTTTTGCTATTATTTGAGTTCTTGAAATCTCGACAATTTCTTCTCTTCACAAATAATAAGTTTTTCGCTCATGCTTTGCGTGGGCAAACTTATTTGAAGAGAAGGTCGTCGAGAACCCAAAGAACTATAAGTTGGTGTCCGCGCTTTTTTATTGCTAAAGAATTAGAATATGGCGAAAAAAATACATATAGGGAAATTAATCAAAGCCAAAGTAAGTGAAAAAAATCTTTCTAAAGTAAAATTTGCTAAACTTATTAATTACGAGCGTACTAATGTTTATCATATATTTGAACGCCCTACTATTGATATTGATTTATTGATAAAAATTTCTGTTGCATTAAATTATGATTTTATAAAAGAAGTTTATTTAAAAGATTCCACAAATGATTCAAATATTGTTTTGATAGATGATGTCATTGAAAAATTAAATAAACTAAAAGATAATTTATAGTAAAAATACAGATTCTGTGTAAAATTAATTCACGTTTTTGTCAATATAATTCACGTAAACATTGCACATTATTTTAAAATTATATCTAATTTTGTAAATAAAATTTTTAAACAAAAAATTTGGTAATAATAAAAATAAATAGTAATTTCAAAAACTAAAATAAAATGAAAAAAGAATTAAAAAAATTAAATTTAAAAGAGCTAGAAAATAACAAGTTAAAAAATTTCTATGGAGGGCAACAAGATTTTAATTCATCAGGTGGAATCGTAAACGAAGAAACCATTATTGTATTCGGGACAGACACTTACAAAGCCCAGTATGATGATAACGCCCAATTGTATGAAGAGTGTTGTGAAAAAATTTGGGACTCTTTACCAAGGATGCCAAAGTTATAAAATATTTACAATTAAAAGAAAACAACCATGAAACTAAAAAAATTAAATAAAAAAGAGATAAATTGTATTTCTAAAAATCAATTAGCAAATATTTATGGTGGCGAGTCCGTTACGCAAATAACTTGTATTACACGTACAGATGCCAATTTAGAATATCCATGTGGAGATACAAAAACAACTTGTACTTATGATGGAGCAAAAGCAGACCAACCGGCGACTTATGATACAAAAGAAATTCCGTGCTATGTGTAAATCATGCTAATAAAAAATAATATCAATAATTTTAACAATAAAGGGAATAGAATTATTTTGTTTTTTTTATTGTTAATTTTTTCTTGTACAAATCTATCTCAAACAATTTGTACAAAATACGAGAATCTCAATGGTTTGCTCATCGAAATTCCAAAAGATACTATTTCTGCTGAAAGATATACATTAGACAATATTATTTATATGTCTAATAATAAATATTTGTTAACTTATAAATTCATAAAAAATGATTCCGTTTCTTTTTTTTATAAAATTCCAGATAATAGTCACAAGTGGAATTTTATAATACAAGATAGCATAAACAATAAAGACGTTGTATCATTTTTGATACTTGAAATATTACCTGATAATAAAAAAATGATTTCTAATCGCATTCCTAATTATAACCAAACGGTAATTTCTTATTCGTATTTTGCTAAAATAAAACCCGACTATTGGATATATTTAGAGCATACAGGTTTAGTAGAAAATGATAAAAATATTTGGTTGCATCCTCCAAGAACTGCTTTGTTTAAAATTTTAGAAATAAATCCATTTCCTTTCATACAAGACCCTTATGAAATTACAATTGGGAAAGAATGGACATGGAGTTTACAGGTTGGTAGTGGCTGGTTAGATGAAAGATGGTATAAATGGGAAGGCGAGCCTAAGGTGTTTGATATTAATTACAAATACAAAATAACTGATAAAATAAATATTTCAACTCAATATTATACAGATATTGAATGCTTTGTTGTTGATGCTATTGCAAGTTCAGATTTAGGAGACACTATGTTAAAAAGTTTTTATAACGAAAAAAAAGGTTTTGTAAAATTAGAATATACAAACATTGATAATTCTAAAATTATTTTTGAAATAAAAAAATTAAATGATACTGATAATTAGCGATACAAAAGACCAAAGTTCTTGTATAGTAATAGATTGGCTTATATATCTTCACCAAGAGTATTTTATTATTACAGAACAAGACTATATAGAAATATTAGAAATAAATTTACCACTTGATTTTACATTTAAAGTACAAAATAGAATAATAAAACACTCTGATATTCACGCTGTTTGGTATAGAAGAGGAAAAATAAATATTAAACAACCAATACTTCCTGAATTTAAAAAAATAGAAGAAATAAGCAATGCTATCACAAAAGCTATAATGTTTGAAAATAGAGATATTGAGACCTTTATCAATTATTCTTTGATACAAAAAAAAGGAATTAATAATTTTCTTTACAGTCGTACTAATAAATTGCTTATACTTTCAAAGGCTATTGAATTAGGTTTTAATACCCCAAAAACATTACTAACTAACTCAAAATCAAGTCTATTTGATTTTGATGAAAATTTTATCACAAAAACTGTTGCGGAAAGTTCTTCTTTTGATAGCAAAAATTATTATTTTTTTGCTTATACAGAATTAGTTACAAAAGAAATTTATAAAAAATTAAATAACAATTTCTATTGTAGTTTTTTTCAAGAAAAAATTAATAAAAAGTTTGAAATTAGAACTTTTTATTTAAACAGCGAAATGTTTTCAATGGCAATTTTTTCGCAACAAAATAATAAAACGTCAATTGATTTTAGGCATTATGATGATGAAACACCAAATAGAAATGTACCTTTTAAGTTACCTTCAGAATTAGAATTAAAAATTGATAAATTAATGAAAAGTTTTAATTTCAATTGCGGCTCTTTGGATTTTATTTACGGAAAAGACAATACAATTTATTTTTTAGAAATTAATCCCATTGGACAATTTGGAATGGTATCTTACCCTTGTAATTATCACTTGCATAAAAAAATTGCAAAATATTTATCAAATTAGAAAATTATGGTTGAACAAATTAATAATTATATTAAAAACGACATAATTAATGATGTCCCTTGTATTTACTCTACATTAACTTGCAAGAACAAGATAGAAGAATATAAACCAAATACTAAAATAAGTAAATTTATAAATGTTACTAAATATTCAAAAATTAAAAAAATAATTTCAGATTTCTACAAGCCATTACTTGTACTAGTTTTTTGTTTTAATATTATTATTCAAATTATATGGTTATGATTATTTAATTGAAATATCTGATATTACTATAGATGAAGACGGTTTTGTTTTTTTTATTATCAAAAAATTGAATCTATAAATGAATAAATTAGATAAATATATTCTCATTTTTTCGTGTTGTATATTTGAACACGGTTGGGGGAAATCATTAATATTGGATTTACAACGAAATAAGATTTATCGGGTTCCAAATGATTTAAAAATTATTTTTGAAAGTAAAAATAAAAAAATAAGTGAATTATTATATGAGTATGAAGAAGATGATAAAGAAACAATTTTAGAATATATTGATTTTTTGATTAAAAAAGAAATTATTTTTTTATTAGACACATTAGAAGAATTGTCCTATTTTGAGAAAATTAATCTTGAATGGGACAGTCCTAATCAAATAACAAATGCAATTGTTGAAATATCAGAATCAAATGATCAGTTTTTAGAAAATATTGTGTCAGAATTAGAAAATCTAAATTGTATTGCTATAGTTATTATTTTTCATAAATCAATTTTAATTAACGAATTAGAAAATTTTCTATATTTTTTAAATGAAACAAAAATTAATAATCTTCATATATTGGTTAAATATAATAATAGTTTTGATGATGTAGAATTAGTAAAACTTCGAGAAAAATATTTACGATTATCAGAAATAGTTTTGTTTAGTGCTACTTCAACACGAGAATTAAACGAGTCTCAGTGTAGAATAAAATTTATCCAAGAAAAAATGGAAAGTTGTTTTTGCAAACCATTTAAAGATTTTTGTATTAATCTCCCATTTTTCACTGAATCTCAACAGCACAACACTTGCCTAAACCGTAAAATCTGTATAGATGTCGAAGGTAACATAAAAAATTGTCCGAATATGCAAGAAAATTACGGAAATATTGCAGACAC
>JAITXI010000194.1 GCA_031284905.1 Bacteroidales bacterium | reverse complement strand
TTAGAGAAATATTTTTAGTTTAATCTATAAATTATTGAAATACTGTATTTTAATTTTTGTTAATAAATATTAAATATTTGGTAAAAATATTAAAATAATATTTGGAAACAGTGTGATATTCTTGTTACCTTTATAGAAAATTTTTATATAAAAATTTGGTAATAATAAAAATAAATAGTAACTTTAACTCGCGATAGTTGCTATGTATTTACTAAAAGTTATTACAATGTATATGACAGAAAAGGTAATCTTATTAATAGCAGTTTTGAAACGGATGATTATACTGGGTAAATACATAAATAAACTTTGAATCAATTTACATTACAACAGTTTTATTATAGAATACAAACTGTTGTAATGTAAATTTAATTGCAAAAAAATGACTTTTAATAAAAAAATATTAATAATAATTTTGATTTCTGCTAATTTTCAGAATTTACATTCACAAAAAAATTATGAATTAAAATTAAATAATAAATTATATTACAGAGATTCATTACAATTAAAAGGAAATTATGCAGAGTCTATAAAACAAAATTTAAAAATATTAGATACCGTTTCTAATAAAACAAAGCTTTTATATAATATTGCTATAAATTATTCTATTTTAAATCAAACAGATTCGGCTTTCTATTATCTGAATATGTTTTTAGATTCATCAGAAGACGACAAAATGGTAATAGTAGATAAAGGTTTTGAAAATTTACAAAAAGATACATTTAGCTGGAATAAAATAATAAACAAAATTGAAAATAGATATTTAATATTATTAGATTCTTCAAAAAACAAAGAAGTGGCTTTGCAATTATTTTATATGATAATTTATGACCAAATAGATTTATTTTTATATGCGCAAGGAATACGTGATGGAGATAAAAATTCAATTTTTGTAGATTCTTTGTTTAAAATAAAATGGCAAAATTATCCAAAATTAGAAAAAATTATTTCCGAATTTGGATTCCCGACTATTTCTAAGGTTGGAAGATACGCAAGTAATGCTGCATTTCTAACTTTACAACATGCCCCGATATGGCATTATCCTAAAAAATATTATAAAATGGTACAAACAGCGTTTTATAACAAAGACTTCGACAGTATTTCTTATGCTATGCTAACAGACCGTTGGCTCATGCACCACAATAAAAAACAGATATGGGGAACTCAATGGTACTTCAGCTCAAAAAACCAGAAAAAATATCCAGATAAAATTCTTCTTCACCCTGTAAAAGATTTCAAAAATTTGAACAAAAGAAGAAAGGAAATGGGTTTTAAAGAAACTATTGAAGAATATGCAAATAATAGAGAAAATCATTATATCTTGCCGGAATTTTACAAAGGACGGTCTAAATGGTCGTTATTCAGGTAAGAGAAGAATGTATTTTGTTATTTATGAAGACAATAATAATTTTTTCTACAATGGAAGATTTTTCAACTACAAAAGTAATGCAGTGGTTGCAATACATCAATCCGAAAATAAAAGTTATACGTTTGTGTCCAAAACACTTTCTTGATGGTAAATTCAGTTTTAATATCAATGACAATCATATTCAAATAGCGTATAATCAATGTGTTATAGATATAAATTTTTGTGAAATTGCTGTTGTTTGGTGCAGAAAATGGAATAATGAAATTGATTTATCTACAAGCGATAAAAATTTAATAAATCTCGTACCTCAAATAAAAGAAAATCTAACAGCCGAATTTAGAGCATTTTTTGAATATTTTTTGTTTTTATTGGAAAGAAATAAACAAATTAAATGGTTAAACAAACATAAATTTAATACTCCTAACAAATTAATTCAACTGAATATTGCAAAACAAGTCGATTTGCAAATTACAGATTCTTTTATCCTTAACTATATAGACGGAAAAATAAAAATTTCTGATTTTATCACAAAACCAATAACAAGTTGCGATGTAATTAATTATAAAAAAAATTATTATCTTAATTATACTCAAAAGGTTAATTTTCAAGAATACAATAATGAATTGTTTCTCTGCTACTTACAAAATAAAATTGATAAAACATTAGAATTACGTATATTTTATTTGGATGGAAAATGTTATACACTGGCAATTCATTCTCAAAATAATTCAAAAACAAAAATAGATTACAGAAATTATGATTACAAAAAACCAAATAGATACGAGCCATTTCAGATTCCAAATGCGTTGCAACAAAAAATTAAACATTTTATGCAAAAAATGAATCTGCAAACAGGTTCTTTAGATTTTATATATACTCCGGATAATCAATTTGTTTTTTTAGAAGTAAATCCTTGTGGTCAATACGATATTTTTAATTCTTGTAATATTTTTCCTGATAAATTAATCGCAGAATATTTAATAAATAATACATAGTAAAATTAAGATATGAATATACAAAAAAAAATCATCGGAAAAACCCCCATAATGTTTCAAAAATTTGTAAAGATTAGTCCTAAAAAAGTTTTATATAAAGAAGCAAATTGCAACATTTATCAAACAAAAAATTTATATTGCAGCAAATTTTACAAACGAATCTCAATTTTTAGTTTATGAAACTTGCAAAATATTTTAATTTATATCCGCATTGTCATTTTGTAAAAGGTTTTTCTCGTAGTTGTGCTGTTGACACGTTACAAAAAAAATATTATTTTGTTTCCAACAAATTTGCTGCAATTTCAATAAAAATTAATCACAAGAAAGTTGAAAATGCAAAATCTGTTTTAGACAAAGATAATTATGAATTTTTTATAGAATGGTGCAAAATATTAAAAGATAAAAATTTATTTTGTTTATCTGATAATAAACTTACATACAACAATATAGATTTAATTTACAATTTTCCTTCTCAAATAACTAATTCAATAATTATTTATAAAAAAAGCATTTTCAAAAGTATTGTAAATCAATTATTTATCTTAAATTGTAATAACTTTCAGTTGTTTATTGAAAATATCATAAGTTTTAGCGAATTAGAAAGTTTGTTATTAATATTTGATAATTCTATTTGTCAAGATATACAAATAGTTATGCCATTCAGAAACGAATTTTTAGAAAAAGAAAAATGGTATGTTTTCTTTGAAAAACACAAAAGATTACAATCTGTAATAGTTGCAAATTCACCTGAAGAAAACTGTATTTCAATGGATAAATTAAATGTCAATTTTGTATTATTTGTAACAGAAACAATGGCATTTAATTCTTGTGGAGAAATACATCCTATGATGTTTACAATAAATCTTCCTTTTTTCACTGAATCTCAACAGCACAACACTTGCCTAAACCGTAAAATCTGTATAGATGTCGAAGGTAACATAAAAAATTGTCCGAATATGCAAGAAAATTACGGAAATATTGCAGACAC
>JAITXI010000131.1 GCA_031284905.1 Bacteroidales bacterium | reverse complement strand
AAGCAATGATACGATGACAAAAACGATGTTGATTACTAAAAAACATAAATCTATTGCTATACTATTTGACGATTTTTTTTGGAAATCCGTTTAGGGTGTCCCAGTGGCGAAGTCAGGAGTATCCGGTAATACTTAAACCTTAACTCCCCACAATTTTACGTAATATGTAACGTAAGATTATGAATATTAGTCAGTTAAAACAAAACAATACAATTACGTATTTTATAAAAGTACGCAATAGGTATTCGTATTTTAAATTTCAATAACATATTCATTTTCAAATAAATACAAGCAATATGTTACATAAAACATACGGGAGTTAGGGCTTAAAATCTAAAATGAAGCGTTTTAATCATGCTATTGTTAAAATATCAGTGGAAATTTTTTATATTTTTTATCACAATCACTTTATTTATAGTTTTTCATTAAAATTGACAAAAAAATATTTATATATGTTGTTAAATATTAAGATACTGTGATTTTTTTGCGGATTTAAGATGATATTATAATAGCTGTTTATTACATAAAAACGGATAAAATTTATTCCAAAATTTTTTATAAAGGAAAGTCTCAATATTTTTTCATCTTTTTCAAAATATTTCTTCTTTTTTAAACTTTTTAGCATTAATTTTGTCAATTATATTATATAATAGCTTAATGAAAAAACGTACTTGGATAATTTTAGGAATTATTGTTGTTGTGTTTGTATTAGGAATGGTTTTTTTCCCAAAAATTAAAACATTTATTTTCGGGAAATCGGAAGAAACGCTTCAACAAATGGTTTCTGGGAAACGTCCACCACTAAATGTTAATACAACAATTTTACAATTCCAAACCTTGAAAGATGAATTTTATACAAAAGGAGTAATCCTTCCTGACGAAGAAGTAGATCTGGCTTTTGAAACTTCAGGAAAAATTATTAAAATTTATTTTCAAGAAGGGTCGGCGGTTACAAAAGGACAATTATTGGCGAAAGTCAATGACAATCAACTTCAAGCTGAATTAAAAAAATTAGAGGCACAAATCAATTTGTTTACAGATAGAGTTTATCGACAAAAATCTTTGTTAGATAAAGATGCTGTAAGTAAAGAAACTTATGAATCAGTTGTAACAGATTTGAATAAATTGAATGCAGACATTGAATTAGTAAAAGCAAAAATAGATTTGACGGAATTGCGAGCACCTTTTACAGGAATTATTGGTTTACGTTTTGTCAGTGAAGGAGCTTATGCTTCTCCAAATCTTGTTATTGCCCGACTAACAAAAGTTTCTCCCATAAAAATAGAATTTTCTGTAAACGAAAAGCAAACAAGTGATTTGAAAAACGGAACAGCTATAAGTTTTAATGTTGATGGTGATACAAATACTTATAAAGCAAATGTTTATGCAATAGAATCAAAACTAGACGAAAAAACATTATCATTGAAAGCAAGAGCAATTTATGCAAATTCTAATGGAAAATTAAAACCCGGATTTTCAACAAATATTAAAATTTTGCAATCTGAAATTAAAAACGCTTTAGTTGTTCCAAGTATGGCTGTAGTTGCAGAAATGGGAAAAGATTACGTTTTTATTTATGAAAACAGTAAAGCAAAACAAATTTTTGTAAAAAAAGGTCTTCGAACAGCTTCTTCTGTTCAAATTCTTGATGGCTTGAAAGAAAACGATACTTTAATAACTTCGGGAGTTATGCAATTGAGAGATGGTATTGATGTAGTATTAAATATTCAATAAAATTTTAAAAAATGAATATTTCTGAAATTAGTATTAAACGTCCGGTTCTTTCTACGGTTTTTATTTTAGTAATTTTTTTATTGGGATTTATAGGCTATTCATATCTTGGGGTTCGTGAATATCCAAATATTGATTATCCGATTATTACTGTAAATGTTACATATCCGGGAGCAAATGCCGAAGTAATTGAAAAACAAATTACGGAACCTTTAGAACAAAATATTAACGGTATTGCAGGTATAAAATCTTTATCCAGCACTAGTATGCAAGGACAAAGTAGAATTACAATTGAATTTGAACTATCGGTTGATTTAGAAACTGCTGCAAACGATACTCGAGATAAAGTTTCTCGCGCACAACGATATTTACCAAAAGATTGCGACCCACCTACCGTTTCAAAAGCTGATGCTGACGCAAACCCGATTGTTCAAGTTACAGTTCAAAGTGAAAAACGTTCGTTATTAGAATTAAGTGAAATTGCCGAACTTACGGTTAAAGAACGTCTTCAAACAATTCCCTATGTAAGTTCTGTTGATATTTGGGGGCAAAACAGATATTCAATGCGTTTGTGGCTTGATCCTGTGAAAATGGCTGCTTACAGCATTTCTCCAATGGATGTAAAAAATGCTATCGACCGCGAAAATGTAGAACTTCCGTCTGGCAGTATCGAAGGTGATAATATGGAATTATCAATTAAAACGTCCGGATTATTACAAACTCCTGAAGATTTTAACAATTTAATAATTTATAAAGATAATTTTAATGTAATTCGTTTTAAAGATATTGGAACCGCAGAACTTGACTCTGAAAATCGTAAAAATATTATGAAACGAAATGGAGTTCCAATGGTATGTTCTGTTGTAATTCCTCAACCCGGAGCTAATCAAATAGAGATTTCTAATGAAGTGAAAAAAAGGGTAGAACAAATAAAAAAAGACCTTCCGGAAGATGTAATTTTGGATATTGCCTTTGATAATACTCAATTTGTAAGGGCTTCAATTGATGAAGTTCAAGAAACTCTGTATATTTCATTTCTCTTGGTTATTGTTATAATTTTCTTATTTTTGAGAGATTGGCGGGTAACTTTAATTCCTTGCGTAGTAATCCCAATTTCATTAGTAGGAGCATTTTTTGTAATGTATCTTTTTGGATTTTCAATAAATGTTCTTTCAATGTTAGCCGTAGTTTTATCTGTCGGATTAGTTGTAGATGATGCCATTGTTGTTACAGAAAATATCTATGTAAAAATAGAAAATGGGATGTCGCCAAAAGAAGCCGGAATTGAAGGTGCTAAAGAAATTTTCTTCGCTGTAGTCTCAACAACAATAACTTTAGTTGCCGTTTTCTTTCCAATAGTTTTTCTTGAGGGAATGACAGGACGATTGTTTCGAGAATTTAGTTTGGTAGTTGCCGGAGCCATTGTTATTTCTGCATTTGTGGCATTAACATTTACTCCAATGCTAGCAACAAAATTATTAAAAAAACGCGAAAAACAAAACTGGTTATATAGAAAAACCGAACCATTTTTTGATTTTTTAAATAGAATTTATTCAAAATCATTAAATTGGTTTATGAAAAGAAAATATTTATCATTCCCGATAATAATTGTGTTATTTAGTTTAATAGTTTACTTATGGACAACATTGCCAAGTGAAACTGCTCCAATGGAAGACCGTTCACAAATTACTATTAGAACACAAACACCACAAGGAGCAACTTTTGAATTTCAAAGAGATTATAATAATAAAATCGAAAAAATTGTTGATTCGCTTGTTCCCGAAAAAGAATCTGTGATTTCTATGATTAATGGTTCTTGGTCAATGATTAATATTATTCTTCCAAATATTAAAGATAGAACTCGCTCTCAAATGGAAATTGCTGAAACCCTTTCTAAACGATTAAGTACAGAAACAGAAGCAAGAGCTTTTATTCAACAACAATCTTCTTTTGGCGGACAAAGAGGTGGAATGCCTGTTCAATACGTTTTACAAGCACCAAATATTAAAAAATTACAAGAATTTATTCCTGAATTTATGAAAAAAGTTCAGGCTAGTTCTTCTATGCAAATGGCTGATGTTAATTTAAAATTTACAAAACCTGAAACTCAAATTCTTATTGACAGAGATAAGGCTTCTTTGTTGGGTGTTAGTACATTAGATATTGGGCAAACTCTTCAATACGCATTAAGTGGTCAAAGAATGGGATATTTTTATATGAATGGGAAACAATATCAAATTTTGGCTGAAATTAACCGACAACAACGAAATACTCCGTTATATTTAAAATCTGTTTACTTAAAAAATGAAACCGGACAAATGGTTCAATTAGACAATTTTATAAAACTGAAAGAAACTGTTGCCCCGCCTCAACTTTATCGTTATAATCGTTTTAATTCAGCAACTATTTCTGCCACAATGGTGCCGGGAACTACAATCGGAACAGCCCTTGATGATTTGGATAAAATTGCAGCCGAAACTCTAGACGATTCTTTCAGAACTGCTTTATCAGGAGAATCAAAAGAATATCGAGACAGTTCATCAAGTTTAATGTTTGCTTTCATTTTAGCTTTGATATTAATTTTCTTGATTTTATCTGCCCAATTTGAAAGTTTTAAAGACCCTTTAGTTATTATGTTTACAGTGCCTTTAGCTATTGCCGGAGCTTTAATTTTTATGTATTTCAACAACATTACTCTTAATATTTTTAGCGAAATCGGAATTATTATGTTGATTGGTTTAGTTGCGAAAAACGGAATTTTAATTGTTGAATTTGCAAATCAACGACAAGAACATGGCGAAAGTAAAGAAGTTGCTATTAAAGAATCTGCTGCTCAGCGATTAAGACCGATTTTAATGACGAGTTTTTCAACTATTTTAGGATTATTACCTTTGATGTTTGCAAGTGCAGAAGGTGCAAATGCTCGTATTGCAATGGGAACAGCTTGTGTGGGCGGAATGGCCGTTTCAACTTTTATGACCATTTTTATTGTACCGGCTATGTATATGTATATTTCTACTAACAGAGAAAAAAAGAAAAAATAATATTTTTTTTAATTTTTATCATTTATCTTTGCTTGTCTCAATAAAATGCGCATGTTCTGAAAAATCTGTATTATTATTATCCAAACAATCAGAATTTTTATTAAATTTGTAAAAAAATTTATAAAAATGAAAAATCTTATTTTTTCTTTGATTATCGTTCTGTTTATAATCGGATTTTCGTGTGGAACTTCTACTGTTAATAACATGCAAACTCAAGACAATATTACAAAAACAGTACAAAAATTTATTTCGGAAAATACAATTAATGAAATTAATCTTACTTTAAAAAAATTGTATCCAAAAGATACAACAAATCGTATTACAAAAGGAATACAACAAGCTGCAACTCTTTGGGAAGCAAATGACGGAGATGAACAAGAATTTAAAGACTTTTGCTTAAATAATTACGTATCCGATTCAGATTCATTATTTCTCGCTTATAAAAAAATTGAAGAAAATTTAGAAATTCTTTTTGGATATTTTAATATTATGCAAATTAAATTAATGGAACCTGTTCATCTTGATAAAGGGAATATTCATTACGTAAATGAGATTTTAGGGGCATATTCTCCTTCATCTCACATTATTAGCGATATGTTTGACAACAAATTAGCTTTTTATGTTATTCTAAATTTCCCTGCTTATTCATTATCCGAAAAAAAAGAAAATATGGATATTTGGACTAGAAAAGAATGGGCTTATGCAAGATTAGGTGATTTATTTATTTCTAGAGCGCCTTCAAATTTAATTGCGAAAGTAGCTAAAGCCGAAGCTGAAGCCGATACATATATTTCAAATTATAATATTTATCTGAAAAATTTAGTTGATGATAACATGAACGCCATTTTCGCTAATGATGATAAAAAAGATATTATTTTAAATAGTCATTGGGGATTGAGAGATGAAATAAAGGCTAATTATAGTAATCCGGACAGTTTTGAAAAACAAAGAATGATTTATGAAGTCATGCAAAAAATCATAAGTCAAGAAATTCCACAAGAAGTGATAAATTCAAAAGAATATTTTTGGAATCCTAAAACAAATCAATTATATAAAAATAATGTTGAAATAAAAGATTTTAAAAAAGAACCTCTAACTCGTTATGAATATTGGATGTGGAATTTTAAAGCACAACTATCAATCGACAAATATAATCCGATTTATCCAACATTTATTGAGAGAGCTTATGATGAATCAATGGAACTAACGCAAAAAGAAATTGAATCTTTGTTTGTTGATTTTATGACTTCTACAGAAGTAAAAGATTTGGGAAATTTAATCAAAAAACGATTAGGTAGAAATTTAGAACCATTTGATATTTGGTATGATGGTTTCAAAGATAGGTCAAATATTGATGATGCAACTCTTACTGCAATAACCCAAAAAAAATATCCAAATCCAAATGCTTTCAAACAAGATATTCCAAGAATTTTGAAAGAAATGGGTTGGGGAACTGAAAAAGCAAAATATATTGCTGACAAAATTTCTGTTGACCCTGCAAGAGGTTCAGGACATGCTTGGGGTTCTGAAATGAAAGGCGACATGGCTCATTTGAGAACTCGTATCGCAAAATCCGGAATGGATTATAAAGGATATAATATTGCAGTTCATGAATTAGGACACAACGTAGAGCAGACAATTACACTTTACGATATTGATTACTATTTTCTTAAAGGTGTACCAAGTACTTCTTTTACAGAAGCCGTAGCATTTATGTTTCAAACAAATGACTTAAAATTATTAGGACAAAAATCTAATACAAATAAAACAGAAGAAGAAGCTCTGAAAACTCTTGATTTATGTTGGAATGCTTACGAAATTATGGGAGTAGCTTTAGTTGATATGTATTCTTGGCAATGGCTTTATAATAATCCGGATGCAAATTTGTTAGAATTTAAAACCGCAGTTGAAAATATAGCTAAAGATGTATGGAACAAATATTATGCTTCAGTTATCGGAGTTGAAAATTCTACAATTCTGGCTATTTATTCTCATTTAATTTGTACTCCAATGTATTTGGCAAATTATCCTGTTGGTCATCTTATCGAACATCAAGTAGAACAAAATTTGAAAAATAAAAATTTTGCTGATGAAATTACTCGTATGCTTTTAAGTGGCAAAGTAATTCCTCAAAAATGGATGAAAGATGCCGTTAATAGCGAAATTTCAGGAAAAGCTTTACTTAAAGATGTAAATTACTCTTTAAAAATTATTAAAAATTAACTCTACAAAATTTTAATGGAAAACAATAATAATAACATAATAAAAAATCTCGCAGAATCAGAATACAAACATGGTTTTGTTACAGAAATTGCAGCCGATGAGATTGCAATAGGACTGTCAGAACAAACTGTTAGGGCAATTTCAAAAATCAAAAATGAACCGGAATGGTTGCTCGAATTTCGATTAAAAGCCTTCGCTAAATGGCAAACTATGAAAATGCCAACTTGGGCACATCTAAATATTCCGAAAATCAATTATCAAGATATTATTTATTATTCTGCACCAAAACAACAAAAAGAGCTTTCTTCGCTTAATGAAATTGACCCCAAAATAAAAGAAACTTTCGACAGATTAGGTATTCCACTTGATGAACAAAAAAAATTATCAGGAATTGCAATTGATGCTGTTATGGACAGCATTTCTGTAAAAACTACTTTTCAAGATGTTTTAGCTGAAAAAGGAATAATTTTTTGTTCATTTTCGGAAGCGGTAAAAGAACATCCTGATTTAGTGAAAAAATATTTAGGAACAGTTGTCCCATACACAGATAATTTTTTTGCCGCACTAAATTCAGCAGTTTTTAGCGACGGTTCTTTTTGCTATATTCCAAAAGGAATAAAATCTCCAATGGAATTATCTACTTATTTTAGAATTAATGCAGAAAGAACAGGACAATTTGAAAGAACTTTAATAATCGCTGACGAAGATAGTTTTGTTAGTTATATGGAAGGATGTACCGCACCACAACGTTCTGAAAGCCAGCTTCATGCGGCGATAGTTGAAATTATTGTTCACAAAAATGCAGAAGTTAAATATGCAACTGTTCAAAATTGGTATCCGGGCGATAAAAATGGGAATGGCGGAATTTATAATTTCGTAACCAAACGCGGACTTTGTAAAGAAAATAATTCTAAAATAAGTTGGGTACAAGTTGAAACAGGTTCTGCAATCACATGGAAATATCCAAGTACAATTTTAAAAGGTGACAATTCTGTTTCAGAATTTTATTCTGTTGCCGTTACAAATAATTTTCAACAAGCAGACACAGGAACGAAGATGATTCATATCGGAAAAAATACCAATAGTACTATCGTTTCAAAAGGAATTTCGGCCGGATTTAGTCAAAATTCATATCGTGGACTTGTGAAAATTGCAAAAAACGCTGAAAATTCGAGAAATTTTTCCCAATGCGATTCGCTTCTACTTGGCGATAAATGCGGAGCACATACATTTCCAAATATTGAAGTTGATAATAATAATTCGATTGTTGAACACGAAGCCACAACTTCAAAAATTAGTGAAGACCAAATATTTTATTGTAATCAACGTGGAATTTCTACCGAAGATGCTATTAGTCTGATTGTCAATGGATATGCCAAAGAAGTGATTAGCCGGCTGCCAATGGAATTTGCAGTTGAAGCTCAAAAATTATTACAAATTTCTTTGGAGGGAAGTGTTGGATAGATGACGCCAAGACTTGTACCGAGTGAAGTCGGAATAAGCAAGACAACTCTTTCATGCTATGGTTTATACTAAATTGCTATCATAGTAAGTAAGGTTAAACAATATTTTTCAACAATAATAAGTCTAAATCCTATATTGTAGATTTTCAACAATAATATTATTTGGTATAATAGACAAAAGTGAGGCTAAAATTCGTTGAAATTTGTTTTTTATTAGAAAAATCCTCTATAATTTTACAGTGATATTTTTTATATACATATATAACGTTGTCGTGTACCGTTTAACTTTTAGAAAAAACAAATTGTTTTTTACACTATAATTGTTTCAGTTGTTTGCCTATGTAACTTTTTACATTTATTTGTTTATTGAGTATTGAAATGGTAGGTTCAACCGAATGGTAAAATTTCGTCCCATGTTAAAAATACCGTTTTGTTTGTAACGCGACAGATGGTCGTAATATGTTTGGTTGAAAATGTTGTCGATGGCTGTATTGAACCCTAACTCCGCTCAGTTTAGGGAGTCGCATTGTCAAACTCAGGAAGTTGGTATTCCTAAAACGAATAATGGATTGGAAGGACAATTTACGGATTTAAAAACTAAAATGAGAACCCTTAATGGGTTGTCAAGGATGTACAGAAAAATTTATTTTACTTTTAATAATTCATGGTAATCGCCGACAAGTCCAATAGGAACAGCATTTCTTATATCATAAGCCGTTTGAATACAATTTCTTGTTTCTTCAATTCTGAAACCTTGTCCGGCGAGAATTTTTTTATAACTCTCCGTGTGTAATTCTGTAAAACCGTCACTAAATTCAATTTCTTCATTTTCAATAATTAAAGAACGATAAGTTCGTTTGCCTTGTTCTTTTATGTGTTTTGGTAAATATTTTTCATTAATCGACATCATCCATTTAATATTTGCATTTTCTAATTCTAAAAGTCCGCCGGCAGTTTCGTTATCCGATATAAAAATTTTTGAAGAAATTACATTGCCAAAAATCCAAATTAGCATATCGAAAAAATGAATTCCGATATTTGTAGCAATTCCACCCGATTTTTGGATGTCTCCTTTCCAAGAATAGTGATACCAATTCCCACGAGAAGTAATATATGCTAAATCAATGTTGTATTTTTTGTTGTTTTTTGAATTGTTGATTTTTTGTTTTAATGCAGAAATTGCAGGGTGTAATCTTAGTTGAAGAATATTAAAAATCTTTTTTTCGTGATTTTTTTCAAATTCAATCAATTTATCTACGTTCCAAGGGTTGAGAACCGAAGGTTTTTCGCAAATTGCGTTAGCGTTGTTTCGTAAAGCAAAACGAATATGAGAATCATGTAAATAATTAGGTGTACAAATAGAAACGTAATCAATTTTTTTTTCGGTTTCAGCTAAATTAGCAACATGCCTATCAAATCTTTCAAATTCTGTAAAAAAATCTACTTTCGGAAAATAAGAATCCAAAAAACCAACAGAATCGAATTTGTCTAAAGCAGCTACAAGATTGTTATTAGTGTCTTTTACAGCTTTTACGTGTCGTTGTGCAATGTATCCTGCAACTCCAATTATTGCGAAATTTTTCATTTCAAATTTTTTTGTCAATATAATAAGAATTTCTATCCGAAGAAGAGCGAGAAATTAATTCTCCCAAAAAACCTGTTAAAAATAAAAGCGAGCCTAAAATCATGCACATTAAAGCAATATAGAAAAAAGGACTTTGGGTAATTCTTTCTAAAGCAATATGATTACAAACAGCAATAATTTTATGTATTCCGATATATAAAGCGGAAAAAAATCCTACGAGAAAAACTATTGTTCCTAAAACTCCAAAAAAATGCATTGGTTTTTTCCCAAATTTTGAAATAAAAAGCACTGTTAATAAATCCAAATATCCATTAACATATCTGTTTAGTCCAAATTTTGTATATCCGAATTTACGTTTACGGTGTTCTACAATTTTTTCGCCAATTTTCAAAAAACCTGCTTGTTGTGCGATAACAGGAATATATCTGTGCATTTCGCCATAAATTTCTATGCTTTTCACTACTTTATTTTTATATGCCTTTATTCCACAATTAAAATCATGAAGTTTTATTCCGGTAAAAATACGAACTATGAAATTGAATAATTTACTGGGAATATTTTTTGAGAGAACCGGGTCATGACGGATTTTTTTCCAACCTGAGACTAAATCAAAATTTTCATTTTTTATCATTTGATAGAGAGCAGGAATTTCATCCGGACTATCTTGTAAATCAGCATCTAATGTTATCACGACATCTCCTTGAGCGACTTGAAATCCTGTATGAAGTGCAGGAGATTTCCCATAATTTCTTAAAAATGAAATGCCTTTTATATTATCTTTATATTTTTCTTTTAATTCAGAAATTACTTGCCAAGAATTGTCATTGCTCCCATCATCAACAAAAATAATTTCATACGAAAAATTATTTGATGTTATCACAGAATTAATCCATTCTGTTAATTCAGGCAATGATTCGGCTTCATTATATAATGGGATAACTACAGATATGTCCATTTGCTAAAATATTAATTTATTCGTTATTGTTTTCAGAATTTTTTGTTTCGTCAGGATCAACATCCGCCATTACTTCTTCAAAAGAATTTTTGTTTTTTTTATTAATGAAAGTTGCAACTAACACGAAGAGAATACCTTGTAAAAAACTTATAAAACAGCCAAAGATAGCCAAAAATCCCGGAGTCATGAATTTTCTTGACATTTCAATAGATTGTTCAATTTGAGAATCGCTGAGCATTCCGTTATACATTGAATACATTTGATTTCGAGAAACAGTTAATAGCGATTCAATTTCTTCCGGAGCTACAACTTTATATAAAAGATATGTAAATACACCATTAATTATTGCAAAAATAATAACCATAAAAACTGTATCTTTGAATAAAATTCCAAAATTTGCGGTATTTTTATAATAATTTTTCTGATAATATCTTTGAGTAAACAGAATTGTTAAAAATATTATCACGAAATTAAAGATGCCGAATAATGTACTATCTTTTAACGTAAACACATAAGATATAACGGATAACAATAAAGCAGGTATGCAAATGAAAAATCCGTAGGTAAGAATATTGCTAAATTTTGTTTTCATTAATTTAATATTTATTTTTTTTTACAAAAATAATAAAAATATTTGGTAAAATAATAAAAAAGATATAATTTTGTAGTGGCAAGTCTTATACGACCAGCTCCTGAAAATCCCCCAGGGGAGGAATTCAGCAAGGGTAATCGGTTAGTAGCGGTGCGATATGAGTAGCTTGCCTTTTTTTTTGAATTTTTGCAAAGGAAAATTCGGTCCTTTTAAATAATATATAAATCCTAATAATACCATTTAATATATAAATAAAAAAG
>JAITXI010000127.1 GCA_031284905.1 Bacteroidales bacterium | reverse complement strand
GAGCTGTGTTCTTCGCACATTATGCAGTGCAGGTTACAATCTTCTGGGTTGGTGTCAAGCGTAATTCGCCAAAGTTTATTTTGTTTTGACATTTTCAAAAAGTTTTATAAGTTCTTTACAATGTTCTTGAATATCAGGCACTTTTCCGTCTTTGGAATACAAGTAGCCGTGTTTTCCAAATTCTACCATTTTCAACGGATTTTCAAAAGCCCAAAGCATTTGTTCTGCCAAAGCATTTGCGTTGCGGTGTTCAAACAACAAACCGTTTACTTTGTGGTGTACATACTCGCACATTCCGCCATAATTCGCTGTAATGACAGGAACTTTGCACTCTTGCGCCTCGTGAATTACCAACGGCGAATTTTCCGCCCAAATACTTGGAACAATGATACAGTCAACATTCGCAAAAACTATATTTGCTAAGTTTTTATTTACATATTCACCACAAAACTCAATCGGATTGACAGAAGTTTCCGCCATTTTTTTTAGTGCTTTTGTGCTTTGTCCGTTTTCTCGTCCAAAGATTTTCAAAGTTGCCGGTTGTTCTATTTGCTTAAATGCTTCAATCAACAAATTCACACCTTTTGCCGGAATATGCGTACCAATATACCCAAAAGTAAAATTACTCTTGTCTTTCGATTTTTCGGTTTGTGTCAGATATTCCGTTGGAAAACCATAATCAAGGTAAATGATTTTGCTTTCGAGAATACCAAAATCATTAATAAATCTGTTCCGCAAATATTTTGCGGGAGCAATAAATAAATCAACCTTATCAATGATTGCTTTTGTTTCAGTCATTCGGCGATTAACCCAATTACTCCACGCTTCAATATCTTGTTCTCGTTCAGTTTCTTTACCGGAAAAATAAACTTCGTAACAATCGCAAGCACATTTTTGGTCGTTCTGACCATTGCAAACAGCAAAATTATTTCTTTTGCCGATACTTCGGGTTAGAAATTGACCACGTGGACACATTAACCAATAGTCGTGTAACATAAATACGATTGGAATTTTTTGTTTGTTGAGTTCGTCAATTAATCCTGTTGAAAGGTGGTTGAGGTGTCCGATATAAGCAATATCGGGTTTTAATTGTTTTAGCAAATCAGCAAAATTATCGTCCATTTGCTTGTGTTGGTAGCCGTCTTTGCCTTGCGGGTTGTTCACAAAATACAAGTCGAGATTTTCGATTGCTTTTTTGTGACGAATAGAAAAATCGGGTGCATATAGATTTTCTTCCCTTGTGAAAACTGAAACTTTATGTCGTTTTGAAAGTTCGTTACAAACGGATTGGCTGTAAACTTCTGAGCCTGCGTAGTAGTTGGGCGGGTAACCGTGAATGATTTTTAGAATGTGCATATATACTCTGTTTCTTTTTGTTGTTAATTCTTTTTGCTGTCTCTGCATTATTTTTTGTCAGTATCTTTATCCTTTAATTGAATAATTTTACTTTTTAATATTTTATTGTAAGTGATAGTTTCAATTTCATCATTAATTTCAACTAAATCATTTTCTTTTATTGATTTTCCGTTTAATTTTGTGATTGTATAGCCCCTTTTTAAAACATTTTTTGGATCTATGAGGTTAATTTTTTGTTCTGTATTTTTTAGTTTTTGAAAATTATTATTTAAAAAATCTCCCATTCCTCGTTTTAATTTTGTTTGAATATTTAATATTTTTAAATTTTGGTTTTGAAAATTATCATTTATTGAAAATTTTAGAGAATAATTTATTTTCCCCAATTTGTTTTTTTCTGAATTTAATTTTTGATTCAAAATTGATACTAATTTATTATATTTCCTATCATTATTTTTAAGATATTCTGCAAATAATTCTCTAATTTTTAATATTTTAAAACCAAAATTAGATAATTTTAATTCTTCTTTTTTTAATAGATTTCGAGCTGTTGAAATAATTTCTTCGTAAGTATTTTCAATATAATTTTCAAAAATTCGATTATTTTCAATGATAAAATCTGCTACAGCTGTCGGCGTTTTAAAATTTTTATTTGCAACCATATCGGTAACAGATTCGTCTCGGTCGTGTCCAATTCCTGATAAAATAGGAATTGGAACTTGTGCTACAGCAAAGGCAATATTAAAATTATCAAAATAACTTAAATCTGTTTTTGAACCACCACCACGAATAATTACAATTACATCAAAATTTTCAATTTTTTCAAAAATATTATTAAGAGAATTTAAAATTGATTTTTCGGTATTATTTCCTTGTAAATCAGATTGAAATAAAGTGTAATTAAATTGATAATTATAATTATTTTTTTTCAAATGATTTGTAAAATCTTCATATCCGGCAGCTGTTTCCGAAGAAATTATTGCGATTTTTTGAATTATTGAAGGAATATCAAGCATTTTATTCATTTCAAAAACTCCTGCTTCTTTTAATTGTTCAATAATTTCTTGTTTTCGTTTTTCTAAATCTCCGAGTGTGTAATTTGGGTCAATATCTGTAATATTCAGCGAAAATCCATATAGTTCATGAAAATCAATACTAATTTTCACTAGAACTTTTATTCCTCTTTGAAGATTTTTTTTGGTAACACCTTCAAAATATTTTTTTACATATAAATATTGAGACGACCAAATTACAGCTCTGGTTTGGGCAATAATATTATCAGTATTATTTGCTTTTTGAATCAATTCTAAATAGCAATGTCCGTTTCGATGCTCTGTTAAATTATTAATTTCGGCAACAATCCAAATCGGAGTAGAAAATTTTGAATTTAGCGATAATTTTACTTCTCGCATCAATTCTAATAACGAATATGTTGATTCTGAAGACATTAATATTTTACGATTTTGAAATTTGTTTTTTGTTTATTTATAGTAACCTGTACTATATATATCCCTGATTTACAATTTTTTAATTTAATATCATATCTTATTATACCATTAATTTCTAACAAATCTTTAAAAATATTCTTTTCTTTAATTACAGTTTTTCCATCTGAATTTTT
The DNA here is from genome assembly GCA_031284905.1 of Bacteroidales bacterium. Lineage (GTDB taxonomy): Bacteria > Bacteroidota > Bacteroidia > Bacteroidales > ML635J-15 > Bact-19. The sequence goes on along the minus strand of JAITXI010000127.1, from coordinate 1,931 downwards.
AATAATAATATTTATTTTATCATTGACATTTCCTTCAACCGAAAATTTGCTATCATCATCAAATAAAATATTTTCAACAGTAATATTTTTATCAAGAATTTTGCTTTCTAACAAAACAGAAGCTATTTCAAAATCAGGAATTCCATAGCCACAAGTATTTGTAGGATTAAAATAATTGCAAGAAGATTTTTTGATAGCGTCCATAATTTCAAAATTAGTTTTTTCCGGAAATTTTTGCCACAAACAAGCGGTTAAACCGGCGAGAATTGGTGTAGAAAAAGAAGTTCCGTTTCCAAAAACAATTTTATTAAAAACACTTTGATGAGCGACATTCACTCCAATTGCGGAAACATCTGGTTTTACTCTTCCATCGGAAGAATATCCGATTGAACTAAAATATGCATAAGTACCATCGTGATTGATAGCACCAACAGTTAAAAGACTATCGGCATCGGCAGGAACAGTTATCCATGGATTTGTTTTCGACATAGCACTATTTCCGGCAGCTATTAAAACAACAATTCCTTTTGCAGAAGCAATTTTTGCTGCTTTACTTATTACGGAATGATTTCCATCTAAATCGGAATAAATATGATTATTTTTTGGATTATCAAAAATAAAATATCCAAGTGAAGTGCTAATAATATCAGCGCCGACACTATCAGCAAATTCAGCCGCCGAAACCCAATTATATTCTTCTAATAATATTTCATGTTTTGCATCTTCTGAAATCAACAAGGCATAATTTGCTTCAGGTGCAGACCCAATTAATTCTCCGTCAATTTTTCCGGTTAAGATTGATAAACAATTCATTCCATGCGAACCATATTTAAAAATTGTATCATTACAATTGGCAAAATTGTGAGAAGCCAATATTCTATTATCTTTTCTTAAATTTTCAAAAGAATTATGTTTATCAACGCCTGAGAAACCGTTATCAATAACTGCTATCAACATATTTTTTCCTCGAAATCCGGTATTATGTAAAAAATTACCATTATTCATATAAATTTGATCTTTACTTTTGCCATAATTATAAAAATCTTTTGTTTTTTTAGGTTTTAAAATTCTTACAGGAAGATGTTTGTAATCAAAAGTCATATCTTTGGGTGGATTTATAACTGTTTCTTCTCTTAACTCCGATTCGATAACTACGTTTTTTACGAATGAAAGTCCATTTATTGATTTTATTAAAACCGAATCTTCCGAATAAACTGTAATTCCGTTTAGCCATTTTGATGTATTTTTAATTTTTATCCCCAAATTTTTAATACTATCAATATAAATTTTAGAAACCGGTAAATCGTGATAATTAAGATTAATGTTTTGTTTTTTTCTGCGTTCTATGGCTTTGGAAGATAAAAATTGTTCGGGATTGTTCAGTGAAAAACCGCTATTATTTTTATCTGTAAATTCAATAAAATAAGTATTTGAAGCAATTTGTGAAAAAATTTGTAAAACATTAAATAAAAGTAAAAAGAAGAAAATTATTTTTTTCATTTTATCAAAATAAGTTATACAAATTTACGAATAAAAATATAGATTTTCAAGAAAATTTTAAAGTACAAAAAAAGCTACCTCGTTTTGAGATAGTCTCGCTTGATTACAAAACACACATAAAGTTGTGGCGTAAGTATGTAAAACACGAGAAATTGGCAGATTATCAAGAAGGTATTAATTTTATAGTGTCAAACGGTTATCATTTGGGAGGTGGTCTAAGTGGCATTTTCAAGCAATTTGCGATGTACCCTGTTCAAATGTGTAATACCACCAAATTGAATAATCAGGCGTTATTTGACATTAAACCCTAATTCCGCCAAAATTAGGGTGGCTATTGTGTTAATTGTTTGTGATGCAACGATTTAAGTTAAATTACAGACAACCTAATTAGGTTATTTAAATAATTTAGCTAATTTTCTGTATTACAGTTG
>JAITXI010000063.1 GCA_031284905.1 Bacteroidales bacterium | reverse complement strand
CGATAGCCATATTGAGTTCTCATTGGATCAATTCCTATTCCGGATTTCCCTTCAAATAATGATTTGGTAACCTCTTCGAGATTTTTTCCCAAACATGAATAAATTCCAATTCCTGTAATTACTACTCTTCTCATTTTGATTTATATTTTTCTGAGTATTTAGTATTTAAATGCTTTTATTTCAATATTAAAATTTTCATTATTAAATAGTCTTATATCAATTAGTCTCATTACTCACTAAGTATATAATCCTCCATTTACCGATATTACTTCTCCTGTTATGTAAGAAGCACCTTCTGTCGCTAAAAATCCGACTACTGTTGCGACTTCTTCCGGTTTTCCAAATCTTCCTACAGGTATCATTGCTTTTAGTGAATTTTCGTCTAAATCTTTTGTCATATCTGAAATTATAAAACCGGGAGCTACTGCATTTACCGTAATTTTTCGTGAGGCGACTTCTTGTGCTAATGCTTTTGTTGCTCCTATGATTCCTGCTTTTGCTGTCGAATAATTTGTTTGTCCGGGTAAGCCTTTAATTCCGGATAATGAAACAATATTAATTATTCTTCCAAAACGTTTTGTAATCATTGATTTTAAAATTCGGCGAGTTACATAGAAAAAACTGTTTAAATTTGTATTAATTACATTTTCCCATTGCTCGTCTTGCATAAAAATCATTAAAGCATCTTGACGTATTCCGGCATTATTTACTAAAATTGAAATTGTATCTTCCGGGTGGTTTGTTATCCAAGTTTCAATATTTTTATCAACTGCTATTTTATCTGTAACATCAAATTTTAACAATTCTGCATTACCACCTTGGTTCTCAATAATTTGTTTTGTTTCATGTGCTGCTGCTTCGTTGGAAATAAAATTTATGATGACAGCAAATCCCATTTTTGACAATTCTATTGAAATAGCTCTGCCTATTCCTCTTGATCCTCCTGTTATTAAAGCGTAATTCATAATTTATTTTCAATTAATATTATCAAAATTATTCGTTGTCTTAATATACTGAACAATTTTTTCAATTTCTTTATATTTTGGATTATCTAATACAAAAACAGGAATAATATTTCTAATATCTTCGTACAATTTCTGTGTTGTAGATGATAGTTTACCTTTAATTTGCAATATATCAACAGCTTGTGCTAATCCCATTAAATGAATTGACATTACTTGAAATGAATTTTCAATTACATGTTTTGCTATTAAAGCAGAATTTGTTCCCATACTCACAATGTCTTGATTATCATTATTATTTGGTATTGAATGAACATACATTGGGTTTGAAAGTGTTTGACATTCTGCTGTAGTTGAAGTGGCTGTAAATTGAGTGCCTTGTATTCCGTAATTTAATCCTAAAACGCCAAGATTTAAAAACGGAGGTAAAATTTCATTAATTTTATCGTGAAGAATATAATTTAACTGTCTTTCCATCAGCATTGTAAGTTTTGTAATACCAATTTTTAGTTTATCATTTTCATAAGAAACATAATCTCCGTGAAAATTTCCTCCATGATAAATATTTTGCGTTTCAATATCTATAATTGGATTGTCGTCAGCTGAGTTTAGTTCATTTACAAGTACTTTTTCAGCATTAATAATTTCATCAAAAATTGGACCTAATATTTGAGGAACGCAACGCAAAGAATAAAATGGTTGCACTTTTTGTTTCATAATATCTTCGAGTGTTTCTTGCTCGTAGAGTTCTTTTTGTCTGTTTTTCAGACATTTACTATCAACAAGAATATTTCTTAAAGTTTCAGCAATTTTTTGTTGTCCAAAATGTAATTTTGCTGTATTAAGTTCTTTTGCAAGAAAATCATCATAAGAAGAAGCAATTTCATTTATTAAGGCAGAAGCAATAATAGCAAAACGCATTAGTTTTTGTGAATAAATTAAATTTACTAAACCTATTCCTGTCATAAAAGAAGTACCATTACAAAGAGATAATCCTTCGCGTAAATACATTTTTAAAGGTTGTAAATTTTCTTGTTTAAGAACTTCGATTGTTTGAAGTAATTTTCCTTTATAAAAAACTTCGCCTTCTCCAATCAAACATAAAGCAAGATGAGCTAGTTGAACTAAATCACCGCTGGCACCAACGCTACCATGTTCGGGAACAAATGGAATAATTTCTCTATTGATAAATTCTTTCAATAATTCTATTGTCTGAATATGAACTCCGGATTTTCCTGAAATGAATGTACAAAAACGAGAAATCATCGCTGCTTTTACATAAATTTCAGACAATGGTTTTCCTGCTCCTGATGAATGAGAACGAATAATATTATATTGTAAATCATTTAAATTTTTATCTGAAATTTTATATTGAGCCATTGGTCCAAATCCGGTATTAATCCCATATATGACTTTTTTCTTAGAAAAATCATACAAAAAATCATAACTTTTATTTACAGTTTCCCTGTCTTTCTGTTCAATATCTATGTGACTATTTTTAAAAATTATTTCTGAAAATTTCTGTATATCTAACATCGTATTAAATGTATGCGAAAATAATATATTATCTTAAAATAAACAAATATTTATTTCATTTTTTGAAAAAATCTATGATTAATCTATATTTGTCTATATTTATTTTATTTTTTTATGAACAACATTTGGTTTTGGGCACCTGTTTTCCAATGGTATCCTAACGAAAATGGCAATGGATAAATATCAATTTCTAATTCATATTTTTTCATTAAATCATTCTGAATCAAATAATCACCTTTAAAATCTGCAATTGGTTTTTCATATTTGCCAAATAAAAACGGTGTCCATTCTAATATTGTGAAAAAACGATATGGTATTCCTGTATCATCTTGTAATATTGCATCACTATTTTTCAACATGATATTTCTGATTATTGAAAAATTACTGTTATGTAAGCAATAAGATGCAGATTTTGTATAAGAATTTATTTGAGTTTGATTTGATAAAAATTTTGAAAAATTAGGAGCATTTTTTAATCCCTCGTCAGAAATATCGCAACGGAAATATCGTAAGGATTTTATTTGTTTGGTAGTATCGGAATTGTTAAAAAATTTAATGATAATACTTTCCCCCGATGAAAATACGCCACTTGGATTTGTTGTAAATTCTTGAAAATCAAGGGATGTTGTTAATTTTTCATATTTTACATCAACAATTGAGTGCTCTGTTTTTGCTAAGAAAAACAAAATTACCGGCAAAACTCCTTGGAGGCTTGAATTATTCAAATCGGTATTCATTCTATTTGTAATAAAATAACTTCGTTGAAAAATATCTCGTATCGAAAAATAGAATTTGTCTAAAAATTGCTCAAGTTCTACTTGTTTCATTTTAGAAAAATCAGGAATTTTTCCAAGGTGTTCTTGTGCTAATAACAAATAATTTTTTGCATTTGGAAATAAGAGATAAGCATGTAAAAAATCAGGACCTGAAAATGGATATAATAAATTTAAAGTATCGTTGATTTTTGTACTTATTTCATTCATTTGCCATTCTTGCATAACAGATAGACGAGAAGTATCAATCTCAAGCCAATCAACGTTTAGTTTTTCTTTATATTTTTTCCAAAAATCTGTTTTAATCTTTGTTGTGTCTATTGAACTTGGAAATTCTTGTCCTGATACGAACATCGCAAACTCTTGATATTTATTTGTAAAAATTTGAGTTTGTGAAAAACTAAAAAAATAGATTGATAATAAAATTAATAAGGATATTGCTTTTTTCATTGTAATATTGATTTTTGATTTATATTCGACCCACTTCGGGGTCGTAATTTGGAGTGAGTATTTCAGTTTTACAAACATTAACCTTTTCAGAGTTACCGTTCATCCAATTGAGAATTGAAAATTGAAAATTGAAAACGTCGCAACCCTCGTGGAGCGAAGCGTAACAATTGAAAATTGAGAGTAGTGAGATATGAGATTTTTTCGTCTCCTTTCGCTCGTTAATTTCATTCGTCCCTTCACCTTGTCTTTTCTTCTATTGTACTTTTTTTACAAATAACATTTCATTTTGCTTTCCCGTTCTCCAATGATAACCAAGAGAAAATGGTAATTTTGAAATATTTTTATCAGTTTTATAAATTTCCGAAAGGTCTTTTTGAACTACAAAATCCCCAAAAAGCGAGAGAGGTTTTTCATAAACACCATATAAATTCGTTTCCCAATTGTTTTTGGAAAAATATTTGTATGGTATTCCTGTATCATCTTGCAAAATTGATTGCGAATTTTCTATAAGTAGATTTCTCGTAAATGAAAAATGCGGATAATGTAATAAATAAGATGCAGATTTTGTGTAAGAATTATAATTTTTAAAACTTTCTAAATATTTTTTTAAATTTTGATTAGCTTCCAAGCCTGAATCCGAAATATCGCAACTAAAATATCTTAAAGTTTTAATTTTGTCGTATTTTTTGAATTTTATTAATAAACATTCTCCGGAAGAAAATTTTTCAGTTACATCCGAAACAGTTATTGTATCAAAATTATTTGTAGAATTTAATTTTTCATAAGAAATATCTAATATTTCGTTGTTGGTTTTTACCATAAAATATAATATTAAAGGTAAAACTCCGTGAATGGCTTTTTCCGATAAATCTTTTTTCATTTCTTTAGTCTGGAAAAAACTTCTGATAAAAATATCATGAATTGAGAAATAAAAAACATCTAAATATTCTTGAATTTGATTTTCGTTCATAGTTGAAAAATCGGGAATACTTCCGAGAGGCTCCATTGCTAACATAATATAATTATTTGCATTGGGGAATAAAATATTTGCATTCAAAAAATCAGGACCTGAAAATGGATATAATAAATTTAAAGTATCATTAATTTTTGGTTGAATTTCTGATTTTTGCCAATCTTTCATCAATTTTATTCGAGATGTATCAATTTCTTCCCAATCGTTTTCTATTTTTAACTGATATTTTTCCCAAAATTTTTGATTTATAATAGAAGTGTCAAGTTTGTCAAAAAATTCTATACCGGAAATAAATTCCGCAATTTTTTGATATTCCGATTTCTTTAAAATTTCTGTTTCCGAAATACTATCATTAATGAACGATTTGTTTTCTCGGTTTTTATTTTTTGAATTTGCACATTGATAAAAAATTATGACAGAAAGAAATAAAATGATAAATAATTTTAGGTGCTTCATTTTTTATATTTGATTAGAATACAAAATTATTTATTTTTTTACTGAAAAACAAATAATATAATAAACTGCAAAGAAAATTACTTTAAACAAATAATAGAATAATGGAACATTTATTGAATATTTGATTTTTGTAACAAAAAAGTAATATTTTATAGATTCTAAATAATAAATATTATAATAAAAATAATACTAAACAGATACCACAATATTTAAAATAAAAAACAAAATTTTTAAACAATATTAGTTTTTTATATACTTAATATTGTTAGTAAATTTTATAAAGATTTAGTATTATAAAGCTGTTAAACAACAGATTGAATAATTTTTTTGTGTCTGGTATTTCAATTATCCTAACAATTTGCAAGATTTTATACTACTAGGACGTTGGACAAAGACTTGATAGAAATTTTAAATTATTTTTAACAGCTAAAATTGATGAGACTGCTCAATTATCAATTAGTTCAGAATTATTTGCACACGTAAAGCAGAATTTGCAATCCGTACTTAAAAAATCTCTATTTTTCAGAAGTTTGCAATATGCAACTTTTGCATGAACAAACAGCAATAAACTTCTTGCTATTTGTTTTTGATATAATTATGAAATAATTTTGTTTATATTGAAAATAATTTATATTTCTGCAAAATATTTTAATTATAATGAAAATAAAAACCATGAAAACACCGACTAATATCTTGGAAAGAAATCAGTATATCAACAAAGAAGATATTGCTTTTGATCAAATTCGCAACTATGAGCAATTGAATGAATTTGTGGTTTCAAAATTTAAAGACAACAGAAGAAATTATATTTTTCTTGATAAAATTCAGTTGATTACTAATTTTCACATTGCTATAAAATCGTGGCATTTGCAATACGATAGCCGGATACAAGCTACAAGACCGTGCATGCCGTTTGGAAAACGTTGTATTAAATCATTTGCTTTATTTCGGTTACAGCGTAAAAATTGGAACGTTGCCACCAGAAGAAATTGACTTTGTATGCACCAAAAATGGCGAAACGCTATACGTGCAAGTAACAATAGAACTATCTTTGCCGGAAACTATCGACCGCGAATTTGGCAATCTGTTGAAAATAAATGATAATTATCCCAAAATGGTCATTTCGGGCGAACGCTCTTTGAAAATACCTACAAAGGAATTAAACACGTTTATATTCGCGATTTTCTATCAGAAATATTCTCACAATAGATGTATTTGCAAAAAACATGCTCATTTTGGAATAAATATTGTATATTTGCATCTGAAAAAGAGTATCAATGAGCAAATCAGATAATAAAAATAAACTGTAAATCCTTTTCCAACTATATTATGGCTACACTTTTTACAATACAACTTTTGGAGTTATCGGTAAATATTTTTATACTAAATTGCTATCATATTAGGTAAGATTAAACAATATTTTCCAACAAAACATGTCTAAATGCCATATTGTAGATTTTTACAAATAATATTATTTGCTAATTTGATAGCGTTTTAATATTAATATTGAGATATGAGCTACATTCGCCCATTCTTGGTTCTCGGCTTTCTTTTCGTCCATTTCGCATAGTCGTCCGTTTTTCAGAAGTAAGTTTTATATCCTAAATGTATTTTATAATTTTTAAATATAAAAGGATTTTCATTTTGTTTACCTACTGCGGCTGCTACAGAAAATATTCCTGCAACGGTTCGCAAATCTAAACCTACACCAATTCCCATTACATAATTTGATAAGTATTCGGCAGTAAATCTTTGTTCAAAATAACCAATATCATATAAAGTATAAACGCATGAGTATTCATCAAATAAATAACGAAATTCAAAGTTTACAAAACTATAGTTTGAGGCAAAAAACGACTTTTCATCAAATCCTCTGATGCTATTCATTCCTCCAATTTGGTAAAGTTCGTTGTTAAAAATTTTCTTACTGTATAAAATTCCTGTTTGATTTCTCATTTTTATAGCAAAATTTCTTCCTATTGGAATAAAACCAATTATTTCAAGCATTGATTGATTTTTAAATAAAGATTCCTTATTATTAAAGATTTCTTTCGAATTATCTTCATAAGTTTTTAATCCATTTGCACAATTTATATATAAAGAAATTCCACGTTGCGGATTGAAAACGTTATCTAAATTTGAAAATCTAAAACTTAATCCAAACATATTTGAATTATTGTTTGAGTAGTTAAGATTTGAGGAAACCAATGAATCTATCAATAGGAATGAACTTATATTTCTGTAAAAAATATCGAATGAAGTTCCAAAAGTATTTCCATAAAGTATTTTGCCTGTAAAATCGGTTTTTAGACAAATTGTATCAACTTTTTCAATAGCGAAAAGTGCTCCAATACCAAAATTTGTCTTGAATAAATATGGGAAATTAAATTCAAGATTTAAAAATTGATTTGCCGTCTCAAATTTTTGCCAATTTAAAGAAAATAATTCACCAAAATTTAAAATATTTAATAAATATAAATTAATTTCGCCTGTTAAAAGGACTTTTCCTGTGGTTTTATTGTTTGGTAAAATTCCAAGCATTCCTGAAAAATTACTAGATTTCCGTTTTTTTAGATAAAGAGAAATGTCACAAGTTGAATCGCTGAAAGATATTTCAAAAGGACGTTCTTCTATTAAAAATGTTGTGTTTTTAATATTTTTAGAAATTTGGTCTGTTTTTTTTAATGAAAATTTTTCATTTCTTTTTATATTTAGAATTTTATTTATGTAGTAGGGTCGTATTTTTGAATCTCCTTTGATTATTATACTGTCGAATATTATTTTGTTTCCTTTTTCTATATTTAAATTTCCTGAAAAATGATTATTTCCAATTTTCAAAGAATCTAATTTAACCGACACAAATGGATAACCAATATTTGCATAGTTTTTTATAATATTATCAATTTTCTTTTCTTTTTGATTAATTTTAAATAAATAATTTTCTTTAAAATATTGCGGATTATTTTCGGAGTCGCTTTTTGTTTGAATTTTTCCCCAATAAAACTTTTTTCCGGCAGAAAAATATGCAAAAGTTATTTTTGATAACGAATCAATTTTAATACTGTCAAAACTCGCTGTAAGATAGCCTTTTCGAATAAATTTTTGTTGATAATCAGACAAATAATTTTCTAATGAAATTTGGGAATGAAATTTTTTGGTTTTTATTTTTACATCATTATTAAACAATTCTAATCTTTGGCTATCTGCTATTTTAAAAGCAAGTAGAAAAAAAAATAACAAAAAATATTTACCAAAATTTATCATTCATCAAAAAATAGATTTTATTGCTCCTTTTTTGTCGTCAAATATAATTTTAAGATTTTTATTTGAAAACATTTTGGCAGGTAAAGAATTTATAAATCCGAATTGTGGTAATAATATTTTTGTTTTTGATACTTCAATATTATTAAATTTTATTGTAATATCAGCCATTCCGGGATTTACGTAATATAATCCAACGTTTTGAGTATTCAAATTATGTGATTTATAGAAATTTTCAATTTTATAATTATTTTCAACTTTTTCAATTTTGAGAGTTATTGGCTTTGCGTTATTTTCTTTTGTTTCAATAATTCCATTTTCATCTGATAAATAGGCAATTGTAATTTCTTCGGATTGTTCAGGAATATAATTCAAAGAAAATTCATTATTTATAATAATTTTTTTTCCAACAAATAATTCTGTATATTGTTGTTCCAAATTATTTAGTTCTTCGATTAATTCAGTAACATTATTTGGTGGAGTATCATTTTCAAATTGTCCGGATTGTAATTTGAAGCGTCTTTTTCTTATTTTAATAATATAATTTGCAGCTTCTTCGGCTTTTTGTTCAAAATTTTTACTTGTAATTACCTGATTATAAACAGGAATTTTTTGAAATACTGAATCTACTTCAATCACTTTGTATGTTGTGTCTGTTTTGTCGGTAAAATTTCTTTTTACACCGAAATCTGTATATGTGGGAATTGTGTTGTCAAATTTGTTATTTGAGTTTTCAATCTGTGGAAAAATTTCGTAATCAGAATTTGCAACAAGATAGTTATAAGATGTTAAAATTCCTAAATTAGTTAAAGATAATTTATAGTCGAAATTTTTTTCTACAACAAAATAACAATTTTTTTCATCAGCAATAGAATATTCTGAAATTGATATATTTTTGATTGAAGATTTTGTTTTTTTTTCGATACTAACATCTTTAATTAATAAATATTTGTCAGCAAATTTACAAAATGGACCGGGAACAAAATATTCTGTTTCAGTTTCAAAATGAATATTCAGACTTGTTTTAGGTAAATAATAAAAAATTGGATTATCTTTAATTTTAATATTTGCTTCTGATACATGATACGATTGGATTTGAGAAAATATTTTTCCAAAAAGTAAAGTAAAAAAAATTATAAAAAATGTTTTTTTCATAAAAATAAAAATCAAAAATTTATTATTCAACTGTTACTGATTTTGCTAAATTTCTTGGTTGGTCAACGTTTTTGCCTAATTTTGTAGCGATATAATAAGCTAAAAGTTGAAGCGGAATTACTGAAATCAAAGGTAATAATTGAGCTTCAGTTTCAGGAATTTCAATAATATAATCAGCAACATTTTTCAAATTCTTTTCTCCCTTTGTTACTATTGCAATAATTATACCATGACGAGCTTTCACTTCTTGAATATTTGAGACAATTTTGTCGTAAGAATTTTCTTTAGGAGCGATTACAACCACAGGCATTTCTTCATCAATAAGAGCAATTGGACCGTGTTTCATTTCAGCTGCAGGATAGCCTTCTGCATGAATGTAAGATATTTCTTTTAATTTCAAAGCACCTTCCATAGCAACCGGATATAAATATCCCCTTCCTAAATAAATACTATTTTTTTTGTTGTAAATTTTCTCGGAAATTTCTTTTATATTATCTGTTTGAGTTTTGAAAAATTCTTCAATTTTATTTGGTACTTCAGAAATTCCGATTAAAATGTCATCAAACTGTTCTTTTGAGATTGTTTTTTTTGAAAGTCCTATAGATAAAGCCATCATTGTAAGAATTGTAATTTGAGACGTGAAGGCTTTAGTCGAAGCTACACCTATTTCTGCTCCGGCATGCGTATAAACTCCTGCAATTGTTTCTCTCGCTATTGATGACCCAACAACGTTACAAATTCCGATAACTTTTGCTCCGGATTTTTTTGCTAATTTTATTGCGGCTAATGTATCTGCGGTTTCACCACTTTGACTTATAGCTAAAATTATGTCGTCTTCGAAAATTATTGGATTTCTGTACCTGAATTCGGACGCATATTCAACTTCTGTTGGTATTCTGGCTAATTCTTCAAACAAATATTCTCCCACTAATCCCGCGTGCCAACTTGTACCACAAGCAATAATTATAATTCTTTTTGCTTTTACTAATTCGGGAAAAATTTCTTGAAGACCACCTAGTGTTATTGATTTATCTTTTAAATTCAACCGTCCTCTGAAAGTATTATGTATCGAAGTTGGTTGTTCAAAAATTTCTTTGAGCATATAATGGTCAAAACCGGCTTTTTCGATTTCTTCAAGTTTCACTTCAATCTTATCAAAAATAGGATTATGAACGTTATTTTCTAAGTCAGTGATTGTCAGTCCTCTATTGTTAATTATCGCAATATCATTATCGTCAAGATAAATAACTCTGTCGGTATATTCAACTAAGCAAGATGCATCAGATGCAATAAAATATTCTTTTTTAGCACTTCCTATGACTAAAGGAGAAGATTTGCGGGCTGCAATTAATTGATTTGGAGTATCTTTGCACAAAATAACTAATCCGTAAGCACCATCAACTTTTTGCAAACAAGCTCTTATAGCATCTTCCGGACTGTAATTTTCATTTGAAGTTTTGTTTTTTAAATAAACGTATTCAAAAAAATTTGCAAGTATTTCGGTATCAGTTTCTCCTATAAATTTATAATCTTTTTCTTGTAAAAACGTTCGCAATTCTATATAATTTTCTATAATTCCATTGTGTATAATAGAAAAATATCCTTTCATGGATTGGTGCGGATGGGCATTAATATCGTTTGGCTCTCCATGAGTAGCCCAACGTGTATGCCCAATACCAATCGTACTAATTGTGTTTTTATATTTTATGAGATTTTCAAGGTCTGCTACTTTTCCTTTGCATTTATAAATTTTGAGCTTATTATCTAATATTAACGCAATTCCTGCCGAATCATAACCTCTATATTCTAAACGTTTCAATCCATTAATTAGAATTTCTGTTGCATTTCTGAATCCTAAATAACCAACTATTCCACACATAATTCTTTATTATTTAATATATTTATAGGAATAATAAATTTCTAATTGTATTTTATTTTCATCATTAGAATTTCCAAATAAACAAACTCTATGCGGGCTCATACAATTTCTTTCGGGAGATGGGATCAAATACAAATTGTAAAAATTGTTTGTCTTCAACATTGATTGGACTTCGGTTGTAATGTTAAAGGTATAAACTTGCTCATTGCTATGATAAGTTCCATCATATATTGATAATGAATTTGATAGAAGGTCTTGTATAAGATATTGATTACCGACATCATCCAATCTTACTAAGTATAAATTTTTAGGACTTGGATAATTTTCGATGTCATCAATATTTTTAATGTGTATTGTTAATTTTGCTCTATTTATGGAAATGTTTTTATCAGAAAATTCAGAATTTAGATTAGAAAAATTTAACTTTGTTTGGACTCCACCTAGTCCTTGAATATAGCAAATTTGATGATTAGAAGTGTCAGCAATAGCATCTTGAATTTCTTGGATAGCATAACTATAATCGCGGGTTAGCATTGAAACTGATTTTAGTTTTGTATCTGTTTTAAAAGAAATTGTTTTTTCTACTCCATCAGATTTATAAGTAATGACTAATTTTGTTTTTTCATTCGTTGGCAATGTAGTAAAAATACCTCCACCAGTTGCAAAATCATCTTTTGAACACAAATAAAATCCCTTAAAATATTCTATAAATTTTTCGTCAGATTCATAATTTGAAGCATTATTTATATTTAATAATTCTTCTGCAAAGGAAATTGGTAATGATAATCTTACAACTTTTGAAGTGTCATAAACAAAAGGAATATTATTTTTAATTAATTGAATATCAGAACTATTTATTTTATGATTTGAATAATAGGTTTTAGCTGCATCTAATGCTGTGGTAAGTTTATAAACGTCAATGTTTTGAGAAGTTAAAGAGTCGCCATAGCATGAATTAATACAAATTTGAAGTTCAACACTTTGTATGCTATCAAAGACATTAAAATCTGCAATTGCTGTTCCTGGTTTTATTTGAAAAGCCATAGTTCCTTCAACAAAACCAAATTTTGGGTCGTAAAATCTTCCTAGTGGAGCATATTTGTTTGAATTTATTATGCTATCAGTAAGTATCGAACTACAAATTACATCAACAATTTTTTGTTGAAAATTTATTCTGTCAGAGTCTTGTAAAAAATTATCTCCAATAGAAGAATCGTCATCTTTTTTACAAGCTGTAACGCTAATAATCAACGAAAAAATAATGATACAAAAAAGATTTATTTTATAAGTATTGATTTTCATTAACTTTATCATAAAATTCATTATATTTATCTACATATGATTCCATATCAACGTGATGAAGGTACGGTTTTTTTTCTTGTTTTGCAAATTCTTTGAATTGTTCTGCTAAGTGGTCTTCTGTAAAAACTGTTGCATTAGAATTTTGTATTGCAAATTTTGTTAGATTTTCCCATGTTGGTTCTTTAATAAGAGAAAAATCTCCTTCTTTTGTTTTATTAGAAGCAATTTTTTGTTTTAAGTTCTTATTTAAAGCAACTTTAAATTGATCATCATAAACTGAATAAATAATTTTAGGTTTATCAGCAAAAAGAGGTTCTTCATTGTAAATTTTTTTCAAATAAAATGGGATTAAGCCTGTAAACCAGCCGTGACAATGAATAATATCAGGTTTCCAATTTAATTTTTTTATAGTTTCAATAACTCCATAAGTGAAGAAAATTGCTCTATCGTCATTGTCTGCAAATTCTTTTTCTTCGTCTGCAAATTGATATTTACGATTAAAAAGAATGTCGTTGTCAATAAAATAAAATTGCATTCTGGCTGTTTGAACTGAAGCTACTTTTATTAATAATGGATAATCAACGTTATTAATAACTATATTCATACCACTTAGACGGATAACTTCATGTAATTGATTGCGTCTTTCATTTATGTTACCAAATTTGGGCAGAAAAGTTCTTATTTCTTTTTTTTTATCTTGAATGCCTTGCGGTAAAAACCTACACATATTCGACATCTTGGTATCAGGCATATAAGGAATTATTTCTTGTGCAATGTAAAGAACTTTTAATTTCATATCTTAGTGTTTTTTGGAATGGAAAATTAATTATACAAAATTACTATTTTTTTTGGTTTTTTTTGCAAAAAAGTTTTTGACAAGTAGAAAAAGTGAATGGAGAGTAAAATAGCTAATAAAAATTTTAGATTGTGATTTTTAGATTTAACATTGTAGCTTTCAAGAAATTTAGAATCATAAACACAAATCAATGATTTTATGGTATTCTATAATTTCTTTCAATGGATTGTCTATAAAAATAATATTTTCAAATCCGTAAGTTTTAGCAGTATTAAAAATAATATTTCTGAAATTTTTTGAAATTCCTCCACAAAAACCTAAGGGGAATGTATTATAGTTCCGGAAAATCGTTATATATTTTTCAAAAAAACTATTGAAACAATCGTTTACAATAGATTGAAGGGATAATTCTTCTAAATGTTGATAAATAAAACTGCAAAAACCGGCTAAAAATTTACTTGGATTAGGCATTGTATAAATTGCATTTAATATGGAGGAATGAGTAGCACCGGTTTCAATTAATATTTGGTTATTTAAAGTTTCATTAAATTTTCGTTCTAAATAATTTTTTACAAAAATTTTCCCTATATAAGCTCCACTGCCTTCATCTCCGAGAATATAACCTAAAGAAATTGCATTCTGAATAATATTATTTCCGTCATATAAACAAGAATTTGTTCCTGTTCCTATAATTGCTGCAATTCCAAAATCAGATTTTAAAATTGCTCTTGCAGCTCCTAACATATCTGAAAATACATGGACTTCTGAGTTTTTAAATATTTTTTTCAAAGCATTTTTTAGATGTGGTTGGTCGTCTCTTTCTTCACAACCGGAACCATAAAAATATAGTTTTTCAATTAACGAAACGCTTGGAATTGTTGGATATGCTGAGTTAATTTCATCATAAATTCTTTTTTCTGTAACAAAATACGGATTTAAACCAATAGTGTTAAAATGAGAAACGTAATTATAATTTTTATCTGTAATTATCCATTCTGTTTTTGTAGAGCCACTATCTGCAAATAATATATACATCTTATTTTATAATTTCAATATTATCTTGATTAGTGATTTTTTCGCAATAATGACATTTTAATTCTATTTTCCCTATTTCGTTCTGTCTGACTTTGAATTTTGTCTGTACTTTTTCATAATTGGTAATACATTTCGGATTTATACACTTCACAAAACTATCAATGTCGCCAGGAAGTTCAACATTAATTTTTTTCACTACGGAATAATCTTCAATAATATTTATTATTGCATTTGGGTCTATTAATGCGATTTTATTCATATCGTCAATTGATGGAAATTTATTTGCAATTTTTATTATTCCTTTTTTCCCGAATTTTTTGCTTTCTAAATTATTTCCAATAAATATTTCTGTATCGAAATTTTCAATTTGAAGTATTGAGAAAATTTTAAATAAATTTTTTGCGTTTATGTGGTCAATAACAGTACCGTTTTTTATTGCTTTTACTTGTAATTCGTTTTTCATGATTTTATTATAAAATTTCTAATTTCATTTTTTATTTTAACAAAATTATAATATAATTTTCATTTTTGCAAAAATATTTAATAGCAAATTTTTTACTTTTTTGCAATTAATTATACTTTATGATAGCTCTCATTTTCAAACAAGGAGTAGATTGTTTCTCATTTGTAATGCATTCTTAAAAATTAGTTATTAGCATTACTCATTTAATGCGTTGACCCGCTATATTATTTTAACCCTAATTTGGTAGATTGCATTTTTTTGTTTTTGCGGTTTTATTACAAATATAATTGGTATTATACCGAAAAGAATAAATTTGCAAAAAAGTTTATCATAAAACATTAAAAAAATTTGTAAAATATAAAAAATAAATGTAATTTTGCATTTTCAAAATGGTACCTTTGCCGAGTGGCTAGGCACCAGTCTGCAAAACTGGCTACGGCGGTTCGAATCCGCCAGGTACCTCAAAAATAGAGACAGAATTAATTCTGTCTCTATTTTGATTTATTTTGATTTTAGCAATATCAAAAATGTTAAAAATTAATTGGGACACACGTATTTTATGGGGACAAGCAAAAATATTGTGAAGTCTAAAAAGGAAAAAAGCGTTATCAATCCACTAAAGAAATAAGCCTTTTGCAACGTTTCTGTTAGTTTGTTTGTAGATATTTCTAAATTCAAGAACAATATGATAAGCATGCTCAAGTTGTGGATAATTCTCAAACAACATTTTAGCTCTTAATTGTTGATTTACAGTCTATTCATTAGTCTTTTTAGCAATAATATATCTACTTCTTGCAAGTAATTGTTTTTTTCTCCATTTTCTAATTAAACAGGAACATAGCGTTTCTTTTTCTTTTTGCATTTTCCTATTTTTTTGTTTTCTTCATTAATAGCTTCTATACGAAGCGTAGTTCTCATAAATTGCAAACACTCGCCAACGGCGACTACGCAGTTTTAATAAAACTTTCTTCCC
>JAITXI010000058.1 GCA_031284905.1 Bacteroidales bacterium | reverse complement strand
TTGGAATTGGGAAGTTAATAGTTAATTTCAATTATTAATCATTATTTAGGTGGTTTGTTATTATTATATATTACTAATAATCAACATAATCCGGCATCAATTGAAATTCTTGATTTTTTGACCTAAAAATAAATGTCAGATTAGCAGCCACTTACAATTTACACAAAATAAAAAATAAACTAATTTTATAAATATCTATATTTCAATCCATTATACTCAGCTAAATAATTATTCTTTATTTATATAACCAATCTGAATTTTTTATATAGTTATAAAAAATAACTTCAATTTATTTGATATGATAATTGTCTGTTAGGACATAATACTAGTATGTAAGGTTAAACAATATTTTTCAGCAATAATATATCTAAATGCCATATTATAGATTTTTTAAAATAATATTATTTGCTTAATTAGATAGCGTTTTGATATAAGCATTATATTTATACTAAACTATCATAATATTTAAAAAAATCAAACCATAATTAAGGTTTTAATTCGCTTCATTGTTAAAACAATAACATGATTTTAACCTAAATTATTAGTAAATTTGATGACGGTTTAGTATAAAATAGTATTTTGAAAATGTGTGTAAAGAAAATCCATGAAAAAATTTGTAAATTTTTGAATAAGGTTATGTAAAGATAATAAAAAATCCAATTTTAAAAATTCAAGCACAACATAGCATCTCCATAAGTTCCAAATTTGTATTTTTCTTTTATGGCGATGTTGTAAAGATTTAATATTGCGTCTTTGCTGTTAAAAGCTGCGACTGCCATCATTAAAGTTGATTTTGGAAGATGGAAATTTGAAATTAATGCTGTTGGAATTTTAATGTCGTAAGGCGGGAATAAAAATTTATTTGTCCAACCTTCGTAAGGTTTTAAATGTCCGTTAATAGAAACTGAACTTTCTATGGTTTTTAGAACAGTTGTTCCTACAGCACAAATATTTCTGTTTTCGGATTTTGCTTTATTCACAATATTTGCACATTGTTCGGTAACGATTATTTGTTCTGAATCGGCTTTATGTTTGCTTAAATCTTCTACATCAACATCTCTGAAATTTCCTAATCCGGCATGAAGTGTAACGTAACCAAAATCTACTCCTATAATTTCTAATTTTTTCAATAACGATTTACTGAAATGTAATCCGGCTGTTGGTGCTGCTACGGCTCCTTCTTTTTTTGCATAAATAGTTTGATAACGGTCTGTGTCTTCAGGTGAGGCATCTCTATTTAATATGCTTGGTAGAGGTGTTCCTCCGATTTGATAAAGTGTGTTAATGAATTTTCCATGGTCTATATCGTTTAAAAAACGAATTGTTCTCCCACGAGATGTAGTGTTATCAATAACTTCTGCAATTATGTCAGCATTTTCTCCGAAATATAATTTATTACCAATTCTGATTTTTCGTGCAGGTTCTACTAATACGTCCCAAAGTTTATTTTCTTGATTTAATTCTCTCAACAAAAATACTTCTATTTGTGCCCCATTTTTATCTTTTGTTCCTATTAATTTTGCCGGTATTACTTTTGTGTCATTAAAAACAAACACGTCTTTTTCAGCAAAATAATTAATAAGATCTTTGAAAATTTTATGTTCAATTTCTCCGGTTTTTTGATGATAAACCAATAATCTGGCTTCGTCTCGTTGTTCTGATGGGTATTGTGCTATTAATTCTTCCGGTAAGTGAAAATTAAAATGAGATAATTTCATATTTTTTTTAAATTATTTTTTAGTTATTTTAATAACTAATTTTTTCTTATTTTATTGTTTTTTTTAGATAGTTCTACCCGGATATACTTTTAATGCTTTTTTCAAAACTTCTACGGCATTTTTTAAATCTTCAATTTTTAAAACGTATGCAATTCTTACTTCATTTTTCCCTAAGTCTTTTGTATTGTAAAATCCTGTCGCCGGAGCTACCATAACTGTTTGTTTATTGTATTCAAATTCTTCTAATAGCCATTGTGCAAATTTATCAGCATCATCAATTGGTAATTTTACGACAGTATAAAATGCGCCTTTTGGCTTTGGACAATATACGCCGTCTATTTCATTCAAAGCAGTTACCATGAAATTTCTTCTTTCGATGTATTCGTTATAAACTTCTTTGAAATAAATTTCTTTTTCTGTTTCGGTAATATCTAAAGCTGCTTCTGCGGTTATTTGTCCAAAAGAAGGTGGACACAAACGTGCTTGTCCAAATTTTAATGCCGTTTCTATTACTTTTTTATTTTTAGTTACCAAACAACCAATTCTTACACCACACATACTATAACGTTTTGACACAGAATCAATTAAGATTACATTTTCTTCCAAACCCGATAATTTCATTGCGGAAAAATGTTCATTGCCATCATAGCAAAATTCTCTATACACTTCATCACTATAAATATATAAATCGTGTTTTTTTACTATTTTTGCTAATTTTTCTAACTCTTCTTTTGAGTATAAATATCCTGTTGGATTGTTTGGGTTGCAAATTATTATTCCTTTTGTTTTTGGAGTAATAATTTTTTCAAATTCTTCAATTGAAGGAAGAGCAAAATCGTTGTTTATATTTGCCGTTATTGGTTTTATTACAACATTAGACATTATAGCAAAAGCATTATAATTTGCATAAAATGGTTCCGGAACAATTATTTCATCACCGGCATTTAAAGTGCTCATGAAAGCAAATGTTAACGCTTCAGAACCTCCGGTTGTGATTAAAATATCTTCCTCAGTTACATTAATTCCTATTTCATTATAACTTTTTGCTAATTTTTTTCTATACGATAAATTTCCTGCTGAATGTGTGTATTCAATAATTGTATTTTTGTCTAAATTTTTTAAAGAATCCAATGCTGCCGCAGGAGCTTTAATGTCGGGCTGACCGATATTTAAATGATATACTTTTATTCCTCTTTTTTTTGCTTCATCTGCAAACGGAACTAATTTTCTAATTGGTGAAGATGGCATTCCATTTCCTTTTTCTGATATACTTGGCATAATATTTTTGATTTATGATTTTAGTATTGAGTATTTAATATTGAGTAGAGATATCTTTTATTGTTTTCTGTTAGTTCGTTTTCAGTTCATTCGTTATCTTAATGTTCTTTGTTTCAACAGCGAAGCGGTCTAGCTTCATTCCAACACTTCTCCCTTTATTTCAATTTGTATTGCTTGTTCTTGTCCTTCTATATAAACGCTTATTGTTTTCTGAAATTTTCCGATATTTTGAGTATTATAGGTTGCGGATATTTTTCCTTTTTTATTTTTTTTAATTGGTTCTTTTGTCCAATTTGCTTCGGTACAACCACAAGATGGTTTTACATTTGAAATTAATATAGGTTGTTTACTAATGTTTTTAAAAACAAATTCGGCTTTTCCATCGCTTCCTTTTAAAATTTTTCCAAAATCATAAACTGTTGATTTAAAAACAATTGAACCTTGTTTGCCAATTTGTTCTTTTTTGTTTTCATTTTGGGAAAATACAGCGATTGCAACTACATTCAATATCATAAGTACTATAATGCTTTTGCTTGTAGTGAAGATTTTCCTATTCATTGTATTTTTTATTGCAAAATTACATAAAATTGTTGATATTTTGAAACTTTTTTATATAATATTTTTTTTAAAATTTATTCTTGTATAAATGTGGAACGATGTGTAATGGTAAATGTACAAAATGACGAACGGCTTTCAACCTTTAGTGTTTGCTTTGGGACACTTAATATTTTATGGGGACAAAATGAAAATCCAATATTTTTTAAAAAATAAATAAAAAATTTGTTTTATTAAAAATAATGATTAAATTTGTAGTCTGAAATTTATAAAAAAATTTTGCTTATGAAATAAAAAAATAGCGTGCTGAAAGGCACATTTTAAAACATATTTGGAAAAGGCGTTTAGCTTTTTATTCTTGGCTCTGAAAATTCGACACTTTCACAGTAAATTCAAGAGTAAGTAGACGACGCTCGCAAAATGCGGGCTTACTTATTTGAATTTACGGGTAGTCGAAGCCTCAGAGCGGATATTTAAGTCCGCTTTTTTCATGTAAAAAATTTGAAAATAATAATAAAATGAACAAGAACGTCTTTAGACCTCGCGAAAGCAAATTAAAAAATATTAGAAGTCTGTTACTGAAAAAATTTTTGGTAATGTTTTCTTGTTATTTCAATGCTTGTAGAGATTTTTTTGTTTCATTAATAGAAAAAGAAGAAAAAAATAATAAAAATTATATTATAATTCAAAAAATTAAATATAAATTTGCAGAAAAATATAAAGAATATGTAGAAAAATATTTTAATAAAATTAAACGAAAAGTTGATGTATGGGAGTTATGCAAAACCAATTTAGGCTATACCTGCCTGCTTGTAATTTACGGTCTCAGTTTCGTTGGGTAGGCAAGGCAA
>JAITXI010000057.1 GCA_031284905.1 Bacteroidales bacterium | reverse complement strand
TTGCCTTGCCTACCCAACGAAACTGAGACCGTAAATTACAAGCAGGCAGGTATAGCCTAAATTGGTTTTGCATAACTCCCATACATCAACTTTTCGTTTAATTTTATTAAAATATTTTTTTACATATTCTTTATATTTTTCTGCAAATTTATATTTAATTTTTTGAATTATAATATAATTTTTATTATTTTTTTCTTCTTTTTCTATTAATGAAACAAAAAAATCTATACAAGCATTGAAATAACAAGAAAACATTACCGAAAGTTTTTCCGGCAACAACCTGATTCTAATATTTCTAATATTTCTAATATCTTTGTTCATCTTTTATTTTTTTCAAATTTTTACATAAAAAAAGCGGACTTAAATATCCGCCTTGAGGTTGTGAGAATTACCCGAAATACAAATAAGTAAATCCGCATTATGCGGTTCAACTTATTCTTGTATTTCTTTGAAATTTCTCACATTTCAAGGCAAGAATTGCGTTAAACGCTTTTTCCAATATGTTTTAAAATGTGCCTTTCAGCACGCTATTTTTTTTTACATTTTGTTATATTTTTTGGGATTGAAATAAAAAACTCTTGAAATTCAGCAAATTATGAAGAAAGGCTGACAAACAAAAGAGAAAATATGGAAATAGCAAATATGCAAACGTTAAGAAATAAAATCAAAAATAATAAAAGTTAAATTTTTACGTTATAATAACCAATGATTTACAAATGGAAAACAAGGAATTAAAAATAAAATATACCGAATATAATATCTCTGAAATAAATACTGAAGATGAAAATTTAATTGAAAAAGCCAAAGAAGCTGCACAAAATTCATATTCTCCTTATTCGCATTTTAAAGTTGGTGCAGCAGTTTTATTAGAAAACGGAATAATAATTAAAGGAAGTAATCAAGAAAATGCAGCCTTTCCTTCAAGTTTATGTGCTGAAAGAGTAACTTTATTTTACGCTAATGCAACATACCCTGATATTCCGGCAAAAATTCTTGCAATCACAGCATTTGGGAGCAATAACGAAATTCTTGATGAAATAATAACTCCTTGTGGAGCATGTCGCCAAGTGATATTAGAAACCGAAAACAGATTCAATAATAATTGTAGAATTTTATTAGCTTCTAAAGAAAAAGTGTTGGAATTTCAGACAATAAAAGATTTGTTACCGTTTTCATTTGGAAAAGAAGATTTGAAATAAAATAGAGCCAAAACCGCTGTGCTGTCAGAGTGCTTCGATATAATAAGCAAGACGGATGCGGAATGGAGATAGTAAAAAATTAAAAATATCAACTTAAATAATATGATAAAACGTTGCGGATGGTGTGGAACAGATGAACTTTACATTCAATATCATGATAATGAATGGGGTCGTGAAGTAAAAGATGACGGTAAAATGTTTGAATTTCTTGTTTTAGAAAGTGCACAAGCAGGATTAAGTTGGATTACGATTCTAAAAAGACGTGAAAATTATCGGAAAGCTTTTGCTGATTTTGATGTTTGCAAAGTAGCTTCATTTACCAATGAAGATGTAGAAAATCTAATGCAAAATTCAGGAATTATTCGTAATAGAAATAAAATAATCTCCACTATCACTAATGCCTGCCACTTTATAGAAATTCAGAAAGAATTTGGTAGCTTTTGCAATTACCTGAAATCATTTTTGCCTGATAATAAGCTAATTATAAACCATTGGAGAACATTGGAAGAGCTTCCTGCAACAACAAGCATTTCAGATGGAATAAGTAAAGATATGAAAAAACGCGGATTCAAATTTTTTGGATCAACTATTTGTTATGCACATTTACAAGCAGTCGGATATGTAAACGACCATTTGATTGATTGTGCCTTTCGGTCTTTATGATATGAATATTGAGCCCCTTTCATCCTTTCGCCCATTCTCCTAAATCGTCCACTTTTGTCTGTTTTGCCTCTCGGTTCTGACAGCGAATCGGTCTTGTTTTATTTATATAATTCAAGAATTTTATTAATTTCAGCAATTTTTGTCATTTCCAATGCTGCGAGTAATTTATTTATTTCGTCAATATTACTGAAATATATTTGTAAATTATTATTGTTGAAATAATAATTTTTTTCTGAAGTTTTATCTTGTGGAATAAAATTTATTTCAATTCCGATTGCACTTCCTCCTCCATAAAAAACTTCAAAAAACGTTTTTGATTTTAGATTTTCTGCGGAAAAATTATTTTCTTTGTCGTCTGTCCAAATTAAAGTAAGCGGATCAAGTTCAATATTTGCAGAAATTTGTATTGGAGTTGTAATATGATTACGAGTTGTTATATAATTATTATTATTGAGTTTTTCTCGTAAAAGTATTAACTGATTTTTAAATTCTTGAATATTTTTATCTTCTATTACTATATAGGCATTAGCATTTTTTCCGGCTGGAATCCCAATATAAACATTTCCTTGAGAAACATTGTTTTTATTTATATCATTGACTTTAAAAAAAACAGGATAAGATGTTGAATAATAAGAAAGACGGTATTCTCCCAATCCAATTGATAATAATTTTCCTTGCGCAAAAAATATTGTGCTATTTAGAAATAACGTTACGATAATTAGAATTTTTTTCATATTAAAATTTTTTACAAATTTACAATTATTTTATTAATTAATGATATATAATTTTTCAAATTTTTCGATTTTATCTCCAGTGTTATTTTTTACGGTTACTTTGTAAAGATAGACACCTTTTCCTATATTATCTCCATATTCATCTAAACCGTCCCAATGAATTGGTGGAATTTGGAATCCATCAGAAGTTCCTGTATATTTTAAAGTTTTTATCAATTTACCGGAAATAGTAAAAATTTGTATTAAGGTAGTTAATTCTACAAATGGCTGATTATGTGATATATAAAAAAAAGTGCTGGTTGAAAACGGATTAGGATAATTAAAAATATGATCAATAGATAATTCTGCAGAGTTTATAACGGTAAAATCTAATTTTTTTTCAGAACTATTATTGAAAACATCCCATGCTTTTATTTTTATTGTGTGTTGTCCTAGCGAGAGTTCCGGCATCTGATAATTGATATTTCCTGTTGTAAAATCATCAATTTTAGATTCATAAAATTTATTTAAGACTATTGCTTTTTCAGTTTGGTCATCTATAATTAAGATTAAATCATGACCGATTCCGTTTCCAACAGTATTTATTCCGGATTCATCGGATAATTTTGCCAAAAGAATAGGTTTTTCGTTTGAAATTCCACCATCAACAAATTTTTTGTTGTTTAAAAATAAATCTATTTCCGGACCTTTTATGTCAGAATTTCCTTCATTAGAAGTTCCTCCAATAATAAATTGATTATAATAGCCGGCAGCATCAATATTACTGTTTTCGGTAGCATAATAACTAATTTTCCCATAATCATAAAAGTATGCAATATCTACCGGAACTATGAAAGAAAAAGAAAATTCTCCATTTGTTACAGTAGCTTGTCCTTTAAACAAAATATTATGTTGTGATTGAAAAATTTCCGGAGGATTTCCATCATTTCCACGAGTGGAATATGTCATAAATTTATCATAAATTATCGGCTGAATTATTCCATTGAAATTTGCTGCGAGTACACCTGTTTGATCTTCTACAATACCATTAATTGTTACACGAGTTTTTGCTTTTACAGTATCTTGAAAATCAGCTACATCAATAGTATTTATTTTAGTCGTTTTAACATTATATTTTGGAAACGGAGGAATTATTGCAGGGTCTCCGAGAACGGTGAAATCAAGTTTATTAGATGTCGTTTGAGTATTATCGTTTTTAGAATTGAGCATTGCTTGTCCAAGAGAAAAATGATTGTTATTCGCATCTTTATGAAAAATATGTTCCATAAAAAGTTTTGTAAATTTTTCCCCATTGCTGCCAAAAACTGTTCTGGTTGTTGTAAATAAAGCAATTCCGCCATTTATTGGATTTAATAAAACATGTTCTCCGGCAGAAACAACATTGTGATTATCATAAGGAGAGAAATCACAAGTTGCAGTAAAAAATATAGGATATTTGTTTGTGTTCTTCCAATTTAATATTGTATTCAAATCCAAAAGTTGCTCGCTTGCCCATGCTTTGTAATTCCCATGTCCTAACCAACTTAAAATAAAAACTCCATTGTTCATGGCATCAACAAACGCTTGATTTGCATCAGGATACCGCTGTCCGTTAATCGTATAAATTTGTGGATAAGAATCTAAAAATATGTGCTCTACATTAATATTTGTATGATTTAAACGTAAATTTATTGAGATGCTTTTCATGGTTTTTTGAAATGAAACTTCAGATGGAAGATCTGCATCATCGGCAAGTAATAGAACGTTATTTTTCCAATTTCCATAACTTACTTGGCTATAATAAACCCTTAATTTGTTCAAATAATTTTCGGCTTCTTCTGCTGATTTTACAGGGATTCTCCCAATGCCAATATCAATGTCTTCATTAGCTAAATTATTTCCTTCACCATCATCCAAAAAAACAAAAAAATCATCAGAAACTGAAGAGCCTAAAGTAGTTAACGATTCCCAAGTTTGGTAAGTAAAAATAAAGTTTGAAATATTTTCCGCTGTTGATTTATTTTCATAACTTCCATCTCCTAATAACATAACGTTTTTGGGAAGCTCTTCTATAGAAGTTGAGCGGTCATACAACATTTTGATAAAATTTCGTATTGCACTAATATCAGGAGTTCCTGATGAAAATTCATTATAAATTTCTTGTGGTGTAACAATTAATACACTCATATTATCGTGTTGTTCGTGTAATGCTTTATAGCCTAATGCTTGGGTTGAAAAAACAGGATTTGTAACTATTATTAAATCAACAGGGTTTAATGCGTGTAAATTTTGATTTTTTATAAATCCAAGTTCCGCACTACCTGAAAAAATTGGAGCACTAAAAGACGAATTTGGATTAAAAGCTAAATACTCATGCAATGCATCGGATGACCTAATAATATTGTATTTATTGTTTTCATAATTACCGTTTATTTTTGAAATATTTTTTCGGTCTGTGATGTCCCAAACAATAGTGTTGACCGGAGCAGATTCTATAATGAATTTTGAAATATTTCCCGTTCCAACAGATTTTGTATCTCTAAAACAAATTTGACCGGAATTGAGAGACAAGTTTTTTCTGTATGAAAAAGAAATATAATCAAGCCACGCAAGTGCAGAAGAACTATATTTATTATATGTTATTGTTACTGCAAAATCATTTGATGTGGTTTTGAAGTTTTTTGATGAGATCCTTTCTATTGCATAAGTTGAACCTCCAAGATTCAGAATAGACATTTCTGTTGGAGGAGAAGTAATCCCGTTAAATTTTACTGCAAAATTACTACTTGACGAAGAACGTCCAACCATACATACTTTCACTTTTACACTATCTGTTGTTGAAACGTTTTCATCATGTAAAGAAAAATTATAGCTCAATTTTGAATCAAATATTTTCCAAAAAAATCTTCTACCTGATTCAAGAAGATTTAAGGAATCTTTTTCCAAAAATTTATATTCATCATAAGTCGTAACATTTATATTTGATGTCGTTAATGAATTTGATGTTGTTGCTTGTTTCCACGTTCCTTGATTTGAAATAAAATAATAAGAAAAATCAGAATACTCATGCATCGTATGAGAAAAATTTCCGGTTGAATTATATTTTATTTCATTTGGACCATCAGCATAAAATAAAAAATAGTCTCCTTCGTCAAAAATCCCATTATTATTTACATCAGCACGATAAATTGGATTTTCTTGCAAATCGTCAATATAACTGTCATTTATTAATTTAGAAACCATTTTTCCATATCCAAATACTCCAATAGAATTCATATCAGAATCTAAAAAGCCCATACTTTTTAATTGAGAATAAGTTAATTTATAAACATTAGAGTTATCAACTTTAATTTTATACCATTTTCCGTCAGCCAATTTTGAAGAATTAACATAAGTTCTTCCGGCTTTCGATGATTTTTGTCTATCTTCAGACAAATAAATATTACATTCAAAGTAAATTAATCTTTCAATTTTTCCATTAACATTTTTTCTTAAAGGAATAAATTCAAAATTCAAATAATCAATTTTTCTGGAAGTCGAAATCCAAGAATTTATTTCCGGATTTGTTGTAATTAAATTCAAATTTTTTACATTTTTTAGCAAACTATCCGCAATTATTTCATATTTTACATTTATCAAGTCAATTTTTTCAATTTTTGAATTTAAGGAAATTTTATCTCTAAATTTATATAAAGGTAAGTAATTATCAGGGTTGTAAGCTAATTTTTCTGAAAATAAAATAAATTCGACATCTTTTTCGTTATAAGCCTGAATGGTGTGAATTTTGTTCGTCCAAGTGATAGAATCAGAAAAATTTACATTTTGTGAAAAAGTTAAAATGTTGAATATCAATAAGAAATAAAATAGTATTAAAAAAATTTTGCTCATAATAAAAAAAATTGATAAAATATTTTTGCAAAACGAAAAAAATAGTTTAATATTGTAGTTTGAAAATTAAAAGGTGTTAATAAAAGTATATTATAATAAATAAACAAGCAATATGGTGAAACGTTACATTATAATATTAGCAGTATTTGCAATTGGTATCTGCAATTTTGGGTATTCGCAGGATGCGCATTTTTCTCAATATTATTCAAATCCTCTGTATTTGAATCCTGCGTTAGCCGGAGCAGAAAATTGTCCAAGAATTACATTAAATTACAGAAATCAGTGGCCCGGGCTTGGTCAAACTTATGTAACCTATAGTTTAGGTTACGATCAATTTGTTAGTGCAATTCATGGAGGTATAGGAGTGCATCTTTTACATGATGTAGAAGCCAACGGAGCTTTAAGTACAAGTGAAATAAATGCAATGTATGCTTATACTTTGCAATTAAATCACAAGTTTTATTTGACAGGAGGTTTGCAAGCATCATTTTTTATGCATCATGTAAATTATGATTTTGTATTTCCGGATATGATTCATCCTTTGTATGGACCTATATACGGTTCACAAGAACCGAGTTCATTATCCAATCCTTATAAAAATCATCCGGATTTTTCTTTAGGATTATTAGGATATACAGAGAAAACTTTTTTGGGAGTTGCAGTTCATCATATTACGAAGCCTTCGGTCTCTTTCCTTAAAGGGTCAAGCGATGCCTCTTTATTACCAAAAGTTACGGTGCATTTTGGAACAGAATTTGACCTGACAGGTAGAGGAAGCCAGAAAAAAGGAGATTTAATTCTTGCACCTCAAGTTTTATATCAACAACAAGGAATGTTTCAGCAATTTAATTGGGGATTATATATAAAGCGGAAACAACTTGTTGTTGGAATTTGGGCTAGACAGAATTTCTTATTCCATTATGATGCTGTTTCATTCTTATTAGGGTATCGCGGAGAAAATATAAGAATAGCATATAGCTATGATTTAACAGTTTCCGAATTAAGTCGTTCTGCTTATGGTTCGCATGAAGTATCAGCGGCATTTGTATTCGGTTGCAGAGTAAAACAACAAAAACGGAAAGCAGTTAGTTGCCCATCATTTTAATTAATATAAATTATAAAATTTTAAATAATATAGAAACATGAGAAATAAAATTTTAATTATCTGTAGCATTTTGACAGTAATTTTTGTGATTAGTTCATGTAAAAAACAAACTTCAAGTACAACAGGGTGGAATTATAACGATCCTAAATTTGGAGGTTTCCAAAACCACCCAGGTTACGAACAAGAAACAGGTCCTGGTTTGGTATTTATAGAAGGTGGTACTTTCACTATGGGAAGAAATGAACAAGACCTTTTGTTCGATTGGAATAATATGCCAAGAAGAGTTACAGTTTCTTCTTTTTATATGGACGAAACAGAAGTGAGAAATATTGATTATCGAGAATACCTTTATTGGCTATCTCACGTATATTCATCGGATTACCGTTTTTTATATCACCAAGCTTTGCCAGATTCTCTTGCATTTAGAAGACGCTTGGGTGATAATGAACCACTAGTTGAAAATTATTTAAGACATCCGGCTTATGAAGAATATCCTGTTGTAAATGTTTCTTGGATTCAAGCAGCAAAATACTGCGAATGGAGAACAGACAGAGTTAATGAATTGATTCTTATGAGAGAAGGTATTATCGACAAATATTTAGCTCCTCAAGATCAAGCAAAACATTTTAATTTAGATGCTTATAATATAACACCTGAAAATTTAGATTTGCCTGTTGATGAAATAGGTAAAGGCGGTCCCGATGGTAAAATTCAAAATTTGTATGTAGATCCGGCTGTTTTGAAAGCAGGAAGAAAAGCTCAAACAAATACGGGTGATGACCGTCGTTGGGTTGGAATTTCCGATGGAATTTTCTTGCCTCGCTATAGACTTCCAACTGAAGCCGAATGGGAATTTGCATCTTTAGCTAATATAGGAAATACAGTAGATGAACTCTTGTATGAAAAAAGAATATATCCTTGGAATGGTCATTATGTTAGAAATGATTCCCGTGGAAACGAAAGAGGTCAAATGATGGCAAATTTTGTAAGGGGAAGAGGTGATATGATGGGACAAGCAGGAAGATTAAATGATCATAACGATGGAGCAGGATTAGTAAAAGACTATTGGCCAAATGATTATGGTTTATATTGTATGGCCGGTAATGTTAATGAATGGGTGTCAGATGTTTATAGAGACCTTACGTATGATGATATGGAAGAATATCGCCCTTATAGAGGTAATGTTTTTGAAGAATATCAATTAATTGTTGACCCTCGTTCTGGTGAAGTTGAACTTACTCCAGAGGCTCAAAATTATTTCGACTATTCAGGAAAAATTCTGAAGAAACCTGTCAGAAGCGAAGATTGTTTCAGTCGCGAAAATTATACAACTGCCGATAATAGAAATTATCTTGACGGTGATTTGGAGTCTTTAATTCCATTAAGTGCTGGTTCTGATTCTTATTGGACTGCAACAGAAAGATATAATAGAGAAAGTAACGCTCCAAAACTTCCAAAACAAGTAGATTCTACATTAACGGCAGAAAATGTTGGAGATTTATATCCCGGAGCAACTTTAATGAACGGAGGTACTGAAGTTTTACTTCCAAATGGAGTTAGAGTTGATTTACAAAATGGAACATATACTTTGCCTACCGGTCATGAAAAAAATGCAGATGGCACAATAGTTATGCCTGATGGTTCTATTATTTTACCCGGAGGAAAAATGCAATTATCTGATGGAAGTATTATTTATCCTGACCAAATTTTCAGGAAAAATACTGCTGATATGTATAAAGAAGGAAATTGGGGTGAACTTGGAGAATGGGGTTTTGGACAATATGACTCAAATAACCCTAAAATTAATAAAGGAGATGGAATTAATAATAGAGCTATGACATCTTTAGTAACCGATAGATCAAGAGTATTTAAAGGTGGTTCTTGGAGAGACAGAGCTTATTGGATGACACCAGGTTCTCGTAGATTTCTTGACGAAAAATTATCAAGAGACGATTTGGGTTTCAGATGTGCAATGGCTAGATTAGGAAGTTCAAGAAAATCAAAATAATAATACATTTTTAAGTACATAATAATTGAAAACGGACTTGATTTTTGAGTCCGTTTTTTTATTTGATTGACTAATAATAATTGATAAAATCTAAATATTTTTTATTTTGTCAAAAATTATAAAATATTTTTCATTCTTATTTGTCTTAAATTAGTAGAGAATGTTCTTTTATTAATCCCTAACTTCGCAAAAAAATACTCCATCTGATAAAAAAATAGTGATTAATGTTTGATAGTGTCAATTTTTCTATTTTATTTGGCGACAAAATTATTACAATTATTTTGACAAAACTAAACTTGCAAACGTTCAAAAATTATCTCAAATACTCCTCAATATATACTTCTAATCCATCAAATACATTATATCGAGGATAATAGTTCAGCAATTTTCTTGCTTTTTCTATTGAGGCATGAGAATTTTTTATATCGCCCAGACGTTCCGGAGCAAAAATCGGTTTAATATTTTTTAATTCAGGTTTAAACAAAGCAATTTTTTCAATAATTTTTTCGGTAAGGCTTAGTAAGTCGTAAGTTTCTCCGAAAGCGATGTTAAAAACAGTGTTTAAGGCTTGCTTATTATTAGTAATTGCAGCTAATTCGTTTGCTAAAACAATATTTTTGACGAAAGTAAAATCTCTTGATTGTGTGCCATCTCCGAAAATTATTGGATTTTTCCCTTCTAAAATTGTCTTAATAAATTTTGGAAAAACTGCTGCATATTCGCCATTTGGATTTTGATTTTTTCCGAAAACATTAAAATACCTAAATCCAATAGTTTCAATACCGTAAAGTTTTGAAAAATTTTGTGCATAAAGTTCGTTAGTTAATTTACTAATTGCATACGGAGATAATGGATTTCCAATAATATTTTCTGTTTTCGGAAAATTTTCGGAATCGCCGTAAACAGATGAACTTGAAGCATAGATAAATCTTTTCACTTTATTATCTCTTGCTGCTATTAGCATATTTAAAAAACCATCAACATTAACTCCGTTTGTTTGATGAGGATTTTTTATTGAGCGAGGAACTGAACCTAAGGCTGCATGATGTAAAACAATATCAATATTTTTACAAATAGACAGACAAATCTCAAAATTTCTAATATCACCTTCAACAAATTGAAAATTTGAAAGATTAAAAAATTCTTTGATATTATTAATATCTCCTGTTGATAAATTATCTAAACAAATAATATTATTATTTTGCTTGATAAGTTTTTCAATCAAATTGGAGCCGATAAAACCAGCTCCTCCTGTAATAAGAATGTTTTTATTTGATAATATAGAATTATCACTATTTTGCATAATTTACTGAGCGTGTTTCTCTTATAACAGTTATTTTTACTTGTCCGGGATAAGTCATTTCGTTTTGAACTCTTTCAGCAATGTTTGAACTTAATTTGTTTGCATCTTCATCGGTTACTTTTTCACTACCAACAATTACTCTTAATTCTCTTCCGGCCTGTATTGCATAAGTTTTCATAACGCCGGGATATGATAAAGCAATATTTTCCAAATCTTTCAAACGTTTGATATATGCTTCTACGATTTCTCTACGAGCACCGGGGCGAGCACCTGAAATAGCATCACAAACTTGAACTATCGGAGCTATTAAAGTTGTCATTTCGATTTCTTCGTGATGAGCACCAATTGCGTTACAAATATCTGATTTCTCTTTAAATTTTTCTGCTAATTTCATTCCATAAAGTGCATGTGATAATTCAGTTTCTTCATCTGCTACTTTTCCAATGTCGTGTAATAGTCCGGCTCTTTTTGCTAATTTTGTATTTAGTCCTAATTCGGCTGCCATAATTGCACTTAAATTTGCAACTTCTTTGGAATGTTGTAAAAGATTTTGACCATAAGAAGAACGGTATTTCATTTTACCAATCATTCTGATTAATTCCGGATGTAATCCATGAACTCCTAAATCTATTGTAGTACGTTTTCCAAGTTCTATAATTTCTTCTTCTATTAAATTTTTTGTTTTTAAAACTACTTCTTCTATTCTTGCCGGGTGAATGCGTCCATCTGTTACAAGTTGGTGTAAAGATAATCGGGCAATTTCACGACGAACCGGGTCAAACGCTGATAACAAAATAGTTTCAGGAGTATCATCAACAATTATTTCTACTCCTGTTGCAGCTTCTAATGCTCTGATATTTCGTCCTTCGCGACCAATAATTCTACCTTTTAATTCATCGCTTTCAATATGAAAAACAGATACTGCATTTTCTATCGTTGCTTCGGCGGCAATTCTTTGTATTGTTTCAATAACTATTTTTTTAGCTTCTTTATTTGCGGATATTTTTGCTTCATCTATAATCTCATT
Organism: Bacteroidales bacterium; assembly: GCA_031284905.1. Taxonomy (GTDB): domain Bacteria; phylum Bacteroidota; class Bacteroidia; order Bacteroidales; family ML635J-15; genus Bact-19. Next base: position 13,478 of record JAITXI010000057.1, on the reverse strand, counting down.
GATTAAACCTGCTGCTTCCGATTTTGCCACTTCTGCCATTGATTCTATCATTTCTTTTTTTGCAGCTTCTGCCGAATATCCTGAAATTAATTCTAATTGTTTGACTTGTTCTTTTTGAATTTTGTCTAATTCGTCTTCTCTTTTTTCTACTCTATTTAAGTTTTTATCAAGATTTTCTCGAATTAAATCAGCTTCTCTTTTTTGTTTCTGAATTTCCTCAAATTTTGTATTTATTGTAGTTTCTCGTTGTTTTAATTTATTTTCTGCATTGATAATTCGCTGATTTTTTTCATTAATCATTTTGTCATGCTCACTTTTGAGTTGTAAAAACTGTTCTTTGGCTTGGAGTAATTTTTCTTTTTTTATCACTTCTGCCTCTTGTTTTGCTTCTTCAACAATAAAACTTCTCTTTTTATTTGTCAGTTTATTTGAAACAATTATTGTTACTATTGCTGATACTACACAAATTACTATTACTACTACTATTTCTATTATTAAATTCATTTTTTATTTTGTTTAAAAATTATAAAAAAACCCGTATTTCGTTCTTAAGACGGTTAGAAAAAACCTTGTTTTACATTCGTGGGCTTAGCCAAATTACCTTCGGTTTCCAATGACTGTTAAGTATAATTTATAAATAAATTAATTGAGGCCTACCGTTAATAAAATGAGCGTGTCCCTATTTAAAATTGTGTTGATTTTTCAACTCCAGAAGAACTAATACGGGCTATAATTATCACTATATATTTTAAAGATCGTTCTCTTATTATAAATTTTCTATTAAATCTTCAATTATAAAATTTTCATGTTTTATAATTGATTCTATTTGTTCGTTTCTTTTTTTATTTTCGTCTTGTTCTTTAAACGCATCAGCTATTGACATTACGGCATATAATACTAAATAATCATAATCGTTGTATATTTTTCCGTCTTCTTTTAGAAGAATTCCTTGTTTTCTTATATCCGGTATTTGTTCATTTATCGTTTTTACAGCTTTACGAAAATATTCTTCGTATTCCGACCTTATATCGAAATGATAGTTTTCTCCAAATATTTTAGCTACTGCTTTTATGATTTCTGATGACATTTTATTTATTTAAAAGAGATATGCAATTATCAATTTCCCGTATCATTTTTGATATTTTATCTTTGGCATCTTTATTTTCTGCTTTGTTTCCTATAATTTTGCCAATTTTAATATTATTATATTTTATTTCTAATTCTGTATTTTTATTTTCTAATTTTTCTAATTCTTGTTTTAAGTTATTATTTTCTATTGTTAATTTTTCACTTTTTTCTTCTTCTGCTATATATAAACTGATTAATTTTGTAATGTTTTTTGATAATTTTTCTATTTGATTAACATTTTCCACTAACATATCAGTTTTTATACTTCAATTATAATTTTTTTTCTCCTCTACAAAAATACAATTTTTATTTTAAATTGCACAAACATTTTTTTATTTTTAGTAATTTTTTTTTTATTTTAACAAAAAGAGACTATCCAAAAGGTAAGACAAACGCTTATAGTCCTTGAAAAAGCCAAATTTACACCTTGTGGACGGTTTGTATAAAGACAGACGACAATTAAGAGCATTTTTTAATAAAAAAACTAATCATTTTCGAGAATTGTGAAAATAAAAATCTTGTTCCGTTTCTCAAAAAACTTTATCTATGAGAAAAATCAGGTGGTTTAGCCAAAAAACAAAATTAGCCGAAAAAAAATTGTTGCATGAAAAAATTATCGAATAGAAAGTTGTACCATTTATCACTCATGAAAAAACTACAAAAATAAATTGTGTGAAATATTTCGGAAAATAACATAAGGATATTAAATTTTCCCTAAGTTTTTTTATAATAAATATGATAAAAGTTTTATCTTTGTAATAAAATTTCGTAATAAATGGCAAAAGAAATAAAATTCAGTATTGTATATCGTGATATGTGGCAATCAAGTGGAAAATATTTTCCAAATTTAACTCAATTAAGTCAAATAGCTCCTTTAATTATTGAAATGGGTTGTTTCGATAGAATTGAAACCAATGGAGGAGCTTTTGAGCAAAGTCAATTATTAAAAGGCGAAAATCCAAATCCAATTGTTCGAGAATGGACAAAACCTTTCAATAAATCAGGTATCCAAACTCACATGCTCGAACGTGCACTTAATGCAATAACGATGAATCCTGTTGCAACAGATGTTCGGAAGTTGATGTTTCAAGTGAAGAAAGCACAAGGCGTTAATATTTCTCGTTCTTTTTGCGGTTTGAACGACTATCGAAATTTGGAATTATCTGTAAAATTTGCAAAAGAAGTAGGAATGATTTCCCAAGTTGCATTAAGTATTACACATTCACCTATTCACACAATCGAATATTATATGCAAATTGTCGATAAAGTTGTTGAATATGGAGCTGATGAAATTGCCCTAAAAGATATGGCAGGAATTGGACGACCGGAAACTTTGGGAAAATTAGTTTACGAAATAAAAAAGAAATACCCAAATATTAAAGTTCAATATCACGGGCATTCAGGACCCGGTTTCTCGGTAGCAAGTATGTTAGAAGTTGCTCGTGCAGGTGTTGATTATCTTGACCTTGCAATGGAACCACTTTCGTGGGGAATGGTTCATCCGGATGTTATTACAATTCAGGCGATGTTAAAAAATTCTGGATTTATCGTAAAAGATATTAATATGAAAGCGTATATGGAAGTCAGAAATATGATGCAAAGTCAAATCGAAGACGATTTAGGTTTCTGGATGGACAGAAAAAATCGAGAAATGACATCCTTGTTGGTAGGTTGCGGATTACCCGGTGGAATGATGGGTTCATTGATGGCAGATTTAAAACCAATGCTCAATTTTATTAATCAAACTTTAATTTCGCAAGGGAAAAAAGAATTGACAATTGATGAAATGCTGGTAAAATTATTTGATGAAGTTCAATATGTTTGGCCAAAATTAGGATATCCGCCGTTAGTAACACCATTCAGTCAATATGTTAAAAATGTAGCACTCTGGAATGTAGTAAATTTAGAAACAGGAAAAGAAAGATGGTTGCAAATAGATAAAAATACTTGGGATATGATTTTAGGTAAAACAGGAAAATTACCCGGACAATTAGCCCCCGAAATTTTAGAATTAGCTAAAAAACAAAATTTTGAATTTTACACAGATATTCCGCAAAAAAATTATCCCGATAATCTCGAAAAATATAAAAATGAAATGATAGAAAAAAATTGGGATTTCGGACAAGATAATGAAGACCTTCTAGAATTTGCTATGCACGAATTACAATATAGAAATTTAAAATCAGGTATTGCAAAAGAAAATTATTTGAAAGAATTAGATAAATTTAAAAATCCTCCAAAAACAGAAACACTAAAACAATCAAGTACAACAGACCCTTTTAAATATAATTTTGAACATTTATTAGGAAATTATGAAATACTTACCTTTTAATAAATAATTTTATGAACGACTTTAGTCATAGCAAAAGCAAATATTTTATTTTCATTGATAACAAACAAATAGGTCCATTGGAATTAGAAGACCTGAAAAATTATGAAATAAAAACATCAACAAAAATTTGGCGAGAAGGAGAGGCTGAATGGAAAGAAGCCAAAGATTATGAAGAACTTAAAGATTTTATTAAAATTATTCCGCCTCCTTTGAAGGAAACTGAAAAAAAACAAAACTCTAAATCAGCAGTAAATAAACTCGTTTTTTTAAATTTAGCAATTTTATCAATAATTATTTCGATTTATGTTACTTCAAGTTGGTGCTCTATGAGAGATGCTTTTGATATTAATAATTTTGGCATTGGCTTTCATAATAGATTTTTAGACGGATTTAGACATGGATTTATAGACAAGATGACAAATTTTGATTTTCGGGAAACAGAAGATTCGGGTACATATTTTTTATTTTTTATGTTAATGCCGTTTTTATCAGCAATAGCCTCATCAATATTTTTGAATATACGAAAAATTAAACTTGCTAAAATATTTATGTTTATTTCATTGGCATTTTGTTTTCCGGTTCCGGTAGGAATTTTTGGACTTTTAGGAACAATGAGAACAATTAAATTAATAAAAAGAGAATAATGAGTGATGAAAAATCTGTTGAAAAAATAATAATTATTAAATTCTCCAATATTAAGTTATTTGTATTTTTGATACATTTTTATTATTTTGTGAAATAACCAAAAACAGACTTGAAAAGAACAACGCAAAAGGTAGTCCTTTTCCTGTATCAAAAGGCATTTCTGTTAGCATTATTATCATAAGGACAAGCAAAAAAGATAATAGTAGAAAATCTTTTCTTTGTAAAGCAATAATAAATAAATATATTAAAGTAACAAACAAAGGAATTGCTCCAATAATTCCGAACTGCATTATTTCTCCAAGATATTGATTATGAGGGTTAATTATTAAATCTCCAGCAACGTTTGCTTTATCAAAAATACTTTTCATACCTCCTGTACCAACTCCGATCAATGGATTTTCTTTTATAGAAGATATAGCTATTTCTCTGAGACAGCTTCGTTCACTATCTTTAAAAGTATCTAAAAAAGAATTTTTAAATGTGAACAAAACTACTGTTCCTATTAAAGCTATGGTAATCATAGTTATAAACGAAATAATTTTTAGTTTGCGTTGTGGCATAATATAAATTATCATAATAAACAATAATGTTGGAATAATAATAAAACCAATGCGAGCACCGGTGAAGATTATCACGATTGTTTCCGCAATAAAAAGAATAGCTAATTCAATAAAAGTTATATTACGGTAATGCCGATTCAAATATAAACCTACAGGTAAACTCAATAAATATATGATACAAAGATATGAGGGATGGTCATAATTGCTCCACGAAAATGCAAGCGGATAAAATGATTTTGGAGTGTTGAGCCAAGCGCTTACAGATACGGGAAAGGTTATTATATTATAAATAATTATCCCAATTGTAATTAAACAAAAAGCAAGACAAAAGCGAACAAAAAAAGTAAGAACAAATTTTATTATTTTTTCATTTAATGGATAATATTGTAAGATTAATGGAAACAATAACATTGGCAAACATCTGTCAAGCCAAAGAAACCCGTCTGACCTACTATTGCTGAAAAATAGCCAAACAACTCTGACTAAATACACAACCAGCCAACAATAAACTATTGGTTGAAGTTTTTGTAATTTTGTTTTTTTGTAAAATTTGTTATATAATAGTAGCGTAATTCCAATAATTCCAAGCAATGAAATTCCTATTGCTGTAATTTTTAAAGCAAAAAATTGTGATACAATGAAAGCGGATAATATCGTTGCTAAAAAAAAATCGTTTTCTATTAAAGTTTGTATTTTTTTCATAAAAAAATTTTTTTGAATAATATTTTCTATTTATGAAATAAATTATTCAGTACTAAGTTTATTTTTTAATAAAATAAGTTCGCAAATTTACTATTATTTTTTTGTTTTTTCTCAAATTTTATCAGAAAAATTTTGTTAAAAATTATGATTTTTAACAAATTGAAACGTCTCCGGAACAAAATCATTTTTTAAGATTCTAAAAAAACAGTTATCTTTGTCGTTAATTTAAGAATAATATTATTTAAGATAAGTTTTTCTCAATGTTGAATTATCCAAAAAAAATAATTATTAGTCGTACCGATAGTATTGGCGATGTTATGCTGACGTTACCGTTAGCAGGGTTATTAAAAAAGATTATTGATGGCTGTGAAATAATATTTTTGTGTCATAGCTACACAAAAGCAGTTGTTTCATGTTGTTCAAACGTGGATAAAATTATTTGTTGGGATGAAATTTGCAAAAAATCTTTTAGTGAACAAATTGAAATTTTTAAAGAAGCAGATTGTATTATTCATGTTTTCCCTAACAAAAATATTGCAAAGTTAGCAAAGCTTGCCCGTATTCCGTTACGAATAGGTACTTCACATCGGTTTTTTCATTGGACTACATGTAATAAATTAATATCACTTTCGAGAAAAAAATCATCGCTACACGAAGCTCAATTGAACTTTGTGCTAGCACGAACACTTGGAGCAAAGTTTATTTATTCTTTAGAAGAAATTATTGCATTACAAAATTTTGAAGCTCAAAAAATAGAATTTTCAATCAAAAATTACATTGACAATGAAAAATTTAATCTTGTGTTGCATCCAAAATCGAAAGGTAGCGGCAGAGAGTGGGGGGTATCTAATTTTGCAAAATTAATAGAAATTTTACCTGCCGAAAAATTTAAAATTTTTATTACAGGATCGCAAGCAGAAGGCGAATTAATTTTTGATACACTTGTAAAACCATATTCGGAAAAGGTTACAGATTTAACAGGTAAGTTATCGTTAGAAGAATTGATAGCGTTTTTAGCATTATCAGATGGTCTTGTTGCAGCAGGCACGGGTCCTTTACATATTGCAGCAGCATTAGGCATTCATGTGATTGGAATCTTTCCTCCCATACCTCCAATACATCCTGCCAGGTGGGCACCTATAGGAAAACAAACAAAAGTTTTTGTGACAAATAAAGAGTGCAATTATTGTAAAAAATCTTTGGAATGTAAATGCATGAAAGAAGTAAAACCAAGCGATATTGCCGAATATTTATACAAAATACAAATAAACAATAAAAAAAGAATATAAAGCATATTAATAGCTAAAATTTTTTTGAAAAAATTATGTGTGAAATATATTTTGAAAATCAAAAAAATAATATTAATTTTGCAGACTTAATAAATAAATACAGATGAATAATTATTTAGATTCAGAAAAGAAGAAAGAAATCTTCGAAAAACACGGGAAGTCTAATACAGACACAGGCTCATCAGAGTCCCAGATTGCCTTATTTTCATACCGTATCAGTCATCTGACAGAGCATTTGAAATTAAACAAAAAAGATTTCAGTACTCAAAGAGCATTGGTAACGTTAGTAGGAAAAAGAAGGAAATTATTGAATTATCTCAAAGAAAGAGATATTGAAAGATATAGAGCAATCGTTAAAGAATTAGGTTTACGCCGTTAATTATTAACCAAAAAATAAAAAAAGCAAAACTTTGTTGTTTTGCTTTTTTTATATATTTTATAAATTATTAAAATAAATATAAGTAGAATGTACAAAGAAATTAAAAAAGTCGTTACGTTGAACGACGGTCGAGAAATTGAGATTTCCACCGGAAAACTGGCAAAACAAGCAACAGGTTCAGTAGTGGTGAAGATGGGTAAAACCATGTTATTAGCAACAGTATGTGTAGCAGAAGAAGCAAAAGAAGATGTTGATTTCATGCCACTTTCAGTTGAATATAAAGAAAAATATGCGTCTTCCGGACGTTTCCCGGGTGGATTTTTAAAACGAGAAGGTCGTCCTTCTGATTCTGAAATTTTAGTTTCAAGATTAGTTGATAGAGCTTTGCGTCCATTATTTCCGGAAGATTTTCATGCAGAAACATTTGTAAATGTCATGTTAATTTCTGCAGATAAAAATGGAATGCCTGACGCTCTTGCGGGTCTTGCTGCTTCTGCTGCTCTTGCAGTTACAAATGTTCCTTTCAATGGACCAATTTCAGAAGTTCGAGTTGCAAAAATTGACGGGAAATTTCAAATAAACCCAAATGCAGATGAACTTAAATCAGCAGATATAGATTTAATAGTTGCTGCTACCATGGATAATATTATGATGGTTGAAGGTGAAATGAACGAAGTTTCAGAAATCGAAATGTTAGATGCCATAAAATTTGCTCACGAAGCGATTAAAGTTCAGTGCCAAGCTCAAATAGAACTTAGAAAAGAATGCGGAATAGAAGGTTTTTATGAATATTGTCACGAAACTAACGATGAAGATCTAAGGAAAAAAGTTTGGGACGAAACTTATAATAAAGCATATCAAGTAGCTTTCAAACAAATTGCAGACAAACACGAAAGATCAAGATTATTTGATGAAGTAAAAGAAGAATTTTTAAGTCAATATGATCAAGAATGCGATGATTTTGACCAAATAAAAAAATTAGTTAACAGGTATTATCATTCTGTTGAAAAAGAAGCTGTTCGTCAAATGGTATTGACAGAAAAACTACGTTTGGATGGTCGTAAAACAAATGAAATTCGTCAGATTTGGAGCGAAATTGATTATTTGCCTTCTGCTCACGGTTCAGCAATTTTTACAAGAGGAGAAACTCAATCTCTTACAACTGTAACATTAGGAAATAAATTAGACGAACAACAACTTGATGGCGTTCTCGTTACCGGATATTCTCCATTTATTTTACATTATAATTTTCCGCCATTTTCAACAGGAGAAGCAAGACCATATAGAGGTACAGGAAGAAGAGAAATTGGACATGGTAATTTAGCGCATCGTGCTTTATCAAAGGTTATTCCTGAAAAAGGAGAAAAATTTCCTTATACACTGAGAATTGTTTCCGATATTTTAGAATCAAATGGTTCTTCTTCTATGGCAACAGTTTGTGCAGGAACTTTGGCTCTTATGGATGCAGGAGTTCAAATTTCTAATCCAGTAACAGGTATCGCAATGGGAATGATTTCTGATTCAAATACAAAAAAATATGCTATTTTAAGTGATATACTTGGAGATGAAGATCATCTAGGAGATATGGATTTTAAAGTATGTGGAACTATAAAAGGTATAACAGCTACTCAAATGGATATTAAAGTTGAAGGACTTTCATATCAAGTTCTCGAAGAAGCACTAAATCAAGCAAAAGAAGGTCGTTTGCATATTCTTGGTAAAATTCTCGAAACTATTCCGGAACCGCGATCTTCGTATAAAGAACATGCTCCAAGAATTGAAACTGTCGTTATTGCGAAAGACCAGATTGGAGCTGTAATTGGGAAAGGTGGAGAAGTTATTCAGGAACTTCAAGCTCAAACAAATACAGTTATTTGCATTACAGAAATTGATGACAAAGGTTTGGTGGAAATTTCAGCTTCAAATGGCGTTGATATGCAAAATGCTTTAGAGAGAATTAAAAAAATTATTGCAGTGCCGGAAATTGGAAAAGTTTATAAAGGAAAAGTAAAAGGAATTACAACTTTTGGAGCTTTTGTAGAAATTCTTCCAAAAACAGAAGCCTTGCTACATATTTCAGAAATCAGTTGGACAAGAATAAAAACCGTAGAAGAAGTTTTACATCAAGGAGACGAAATCGAAGTTAAATTAATCGGCGTAGATCCACAGACAAAAAAGCTGAAATTAAGTCGTAAAGTACTTTTACCAAAACCACAACTTTCAAAAGAAAATAATCAGTCGGAAACTGAATAATAAAAAAAAGTTGTTTGAAAAAGCAACTTTTTTTTTGAAAATTATAAAAAATAATCATAATTTTTCACTTATAAAGCATATAGCTTTTATTCTTTGCTATTATAAAATTTGACAATTTAAAAATGACTTTATTATATTTGCAAAATAAGATAAAACTAAGATAAGAAAGTCAGGTTAAATATTTATTTTTGTTGTTTGAAAAAAAATAAACCGATGTCTAAAAATAAACTAAAGTTCTAACAAGAGATTAAACCCTATTCTATAAATAAAACTTTTAAGAATCTGACTCGTTTTGTGGGGAATAAACAGGGCATTATAGTAGAGAATTGTAAGATTTATTACTAAAAAAGATTTATTTATGTGGCTTGAAAATTCCTTCAAAAGGAAATTATTTATTATTAGCTTCTATAAAAGGTCTTGGAATGCAGACAGCGGTTTCACTTATCGTTTATACAAATAATTTTATTAACTTTATTTCTGCTCATAAATCAGTTTGTTATTTAGGCGGTACTCTGTTTGAAAAATTATATGATTCCAGCGTTAAGATAAAAAAATTTAATTAATAATGTTAGAAATAAAATAGTTCATTCTTCAATTTACCCGTTCGTCCGTTAGTTTAGTTAAACGTTCATTTATCTGTCAATCTTATAATCTAATCAGTATAATAATTTAATAATCAATCAAATACAAATCAATATGCAAAATAGTTATAAAAATTCATAAATTTGTATTAATTTTGTAAAAATTTTTCAATTGAGATAAAGGAATTTCACTCAATGGAAAAAATAAAACAAACAATGAAATTCCATAAAAAATACTATGAAAGTAGCCAAAACAAAAGGTGTACTAAAAATTAAAGCCGGATTAACAGTCGTAGGTTTGATAGAACTTTTCAAATTGAATAGAAAATCTAGAAACACTAAAAAAGCACAAGAAAACACTTTAAGAACAATTTTAACTGAATCAAAAGACACTGTTTTTGGGAAAGAGCACGATTTTGAAACTATTTTACAAGCAAAAACGACTGAAGAACTATATAAATTATATGACGAAAAAGTTAAAATAAGCCAATATGACGATTTAAAACCATATATTGAACGTCATAAAATAGGTGAAACGGATGTTCTTTTTCCCGGAAAACCAAAAATGTATGCAACAACTAGTGGAACAACAAATACTCCCAAATGGATACCTATAACAGAAAAATATTACAAAGCAGTTTTTAGCAAAATGAATCAAGTTTGGTTTTATATAGCTCAAAAATATCGTCCACATGTATTTGATGGAAAAACAGTATCAATCGTTGGAAAAGCTATAGAAGGAGCAGCTCAAGATGGAACTGTTTATGGTTCGATTTCAGGAATGTCGCAACGTGATATTCCAAAATTTATGTATCCGATTTACTCCGCACCTCACGATATTTTCCTAATTAACGATTACAAAGCCCGTTATTATGCAATAATGCGTATTGCAATAGCACAAAATATAACTTGGATTATTACTGCAAATTCATCTACTTTAATAGAAATGCAAAATAATGTAAATGAATTTTATGATGAATATATTAACGACATAGAAAACGGAACAATAAGTGACAAATTTGATATTCCTGAAAATATTCGCACAACACTTCTTAAAGAAATACAACCAAATCCGGAACGTGCACAAGAATTAAGAGACCTTCGCACAAAATATAGTTCAGTTTTACCAAAACACTATTGGCCTAATTTACAAGTAATTACGGTTTGGATGTGCGGAAATACAAATGTTTACTTCCAAAAAGTGAAAGACTCATTTCCGGAAAATACTCTATTTTTTGAATTTTCTTATTTTGCTTCCGAATGTAAAGCCGGAATGGTTCTTGATCCACGAACAAAAGACACAGTTCTAGCTGCGCATAAAATATTTTTTGAATTTATTAAAGAAGAAAAATTTGGAACTGAAAATCCAAAAATTTATCAAGCACACGAACTTGAAGTTGGACAACTTTATGACGTAGTTGTTACAACTCCTTCCGGATTATATCGTTACAACATGAACGACATTATTATAGTTACCGGAAAATATAAAGATTTCCCCAAAATACAATTTGTTCAAAAAGCCAATGGAATAATTTCCTTGACAGGTGAAAAATTATCTGAAAGACAATATATTGATGCTGTTCATGTGGCTGAAAAAGAAACAAATATTCATTTACGTTTTTTTGTAGGATTTGCAGATGTTGACGAATCTTTATATAAATTTTATTACGAATTTCCTGAAAATTCTACAATTTCGAGAGAAGAAGCTGAAAATTTCACTCGTTTAGTTGATGAAAATCTCAAAAATATGAATGAAGAATATAAAACAAAGAGAGATTCTTTCCGTATAAAATATCCTGAAACCCATTCATTACAGAAACAATCTTTTGAAACTTTCAAAGCTCAATGTATAGATTTAGGATATCGCGAAGGACAATTCAAATTAACTCTTCTTATGCAAGACGAAAAACGTCATGCGATGTTCAAAGAACTTGAAAAAGAATTTGATTCATAGCTGAGAATTCATTTCGAAGATTTAATAATATTATGTAATGCCGAATTGTTATCAGCATGCTGTTACTTGCGTTAGAGAGAGAAACAATTATAATATAAATTGACTTTTCAGATAAGTTTTTTATGATATTCGGAAAAATGTCATTTTCTCTACGTTTGTACTTTTTTATACAACTTGATATTCCTTTTTTTATTTTTCCATATAATTCATCAAAAGTGTGAAAAATATAATCTTTAATTATCTTTTTCTGTAAATTATTATGATTTACAAATAACAAATAAATCCGTAAAATATTTGGGATTTTTTGAAATTTCAATATCTTTTGAGGAAAATTTCAAAAAAGAAGATTTTTCTTGCACCATTTCCTGTAATTTTTGACTCTGATTGTTTCGTTGTCCTGATGATGTTAGAAGTTTGTACAATTTATATAGTTTTATTTGAAACTTTAAAAGAAAAACTCTTAAAAAGTTAGGATAAAAAAATAAAGTACATGGCAATGAGATAAATCTTTGCTTTTTCCGTCTAATTATTTCAGGTAGAACTAATTCAGTATGCGAAGAAATCTTCAGTACATCAAATTCATTAAAATATTTACTAAGTAATTTTGATATACTATTTGCAGAATATTCCTTTAGATGATAAACATTCCAAGGTTTTTGAATGTATCTGAATAATCTATCTGTTCTATCAGGTGTTGTTATCAAGAGAACACCTCCCGGATTCAACATGTCCTTTAATTTTTTTATGTATTTTTTATCGTTTTTTACATGTTCGATTACCTGAAAAGAGACAATCACATCAAATTTTTGATAATCAATATCTTCAATTTTTTTGAAAATTAAATTATTGGACACAAACTTTTCCATGGAATAAGATACAGCTTCATCACTTAAATCCGTAGCTACAACATTTTCAGCTTCTTTAGCTAACATGTAAGCCCCATAACCGGAACCACAGCCATAATCCAAAACTTTCTTTCCTTTCACGTAATTTAAAGCAAATTCATAACTTGCAATATGTAACAAGTGAATATAATAATCCGCTCCGTCAATGAAATCAATTCCTAAAATATGTCGTTCTCCCGTATTTTCCATATTACTATCTCATTATTTTTTTTACTTTTTTATATTTACTGTTTAATAAAATGGAAATTACCTTATAATTCATTCGGATTATTAAAAAATAATCTTTTTTAATAATTTCCAATTACAAATATAACACAATTTATTTTGAAAATGTTATATAATTTTGTTTTTTACAAATATAGCAGGATTTTCTAATTTGAATATAAACGGATTTTAAACGCGGTAGCAATCAGACTGTACGTGAAATTATTTTAGTTTTTCAATTTCTTCTACTGATAGCTTTGTGCTTTTAGCAATAATTTCTACGGAAACACCTAGATCAACAAGATTTTTGGCGATTTCTTTTATTCCTTCTTCTTTTCCTTCTTCTTTTCCTTCTATTCGAGCTGTATCTATTACACTGTTTTGCAACATTAAATTCTGTAAATGATTATCATAATCTATACGCTCATTTTCTGTCATATTCATTTCGTTTAATATTTTTCTGGCTTCCTGTAAGCCTTGTGCTGACGCATCTTTCGATATCTGACTTGTCTTCAAAAACGAAACCCATTGCTCTAATGGCGATAT
>JAITXI010000020.1 GCA_031284905.1 Bacteroidales bacterium | reverse complement strand
ATATGGAAACGGTTCCGGATTTTTTGCAGGACGCGTTGGCATCGGGACAACAGCTTATCCGGCCGAAATGTTACATGTTGTTGGGAATAGTTATATTACCGGAAATGTAGGTATTGGAATACAAAATACATCAAATTATAAGTTAAAAGTAAAAGGAGAAATAAATTCAGATGAAGTTACAGTTGAAAACACAGCAAACTGGCCTGATTTCGTTTTTGATGAAAATTACAAAAAACAAAGTTTAAGTGAGATAGAGGACTTTATAAAAGCAAACAAACATTTACCAAACGTACCAAGCGCATGCGAAGTTGAAGAAAACGGCATACAACTTGGAGAAATGAATAAAATACTTTTACAAAAAATAGAAGAGCTTACCCTACAAATGATAGACCTTAAGAAAGAGATTGACGAAATAAAGAAAGGAGGCGAATAATGAAACAATTTATTCTTGCAGTAAATAAAATAATAATTTTGGTGTTATTACTTTTTGCATGTCTTTCTTGTGAAAAAATTGATTTTCCGGATGATGTACCTATTGCTATAAAAAATTTAGTTAGGACAAGTAAAAATAAAGGTTTGACGCTTGTAAACGAATACAAATATCACAATGGAACAATTTATACTTTCGACTTTCCCGGAAATATGAGTTCGTATTATAAATTTGATAAATACGGAAATAAAATTTCTGAATGGGGAGGCGGAGGAATTGCAGGAAGATATTCATCAGATAACATTTGTTTTGATTTTAATGAAACAGCAGTTTTTATTCGTAAAATTTATCCATTAAACAATTAAATTATGAAAAAGGAAATTTTATTAATAATATTTTGTATTGCTGTCTTATTTTATGGATGCAGAGAAGAACATATTGCTCGTGTAAATCAACTTACAAAAGATTTGTTTTGCTTTAAAGTAGGTTCTGAATGGACATATTATGATAGTATAAGTCAAAAGCAAAAGACAATGGTTGTTCAAAATTATGAAGAAGAAAAATATAGTTATCCAAGACGATATGGTAAAACTTATGATTGGGGAACATTGATAAAAATTGATTTTTCTTTTTTTGAAAATTTGTATATAAAAATTGAGACTAAAATTGGAGAAGATAATACCGCTAATTTTATTGGTTATTATTTTTCTCATCCTTTGAAATTTAAATGCAATTATGATAATAGTTTTAACATAGAGGTTAATTATTTGAGTACATATAAAGTTAATAACATTATTTATAGTGATGTTTATATCTTTAATGATAATGTGGTTAAACATTTTGTTTCTAAAAATGTGGGTGTTATACAAATTGTTTCCGAACAAGATAATTTTAACTGGGTATTAATTGATAAAACCGTACAACAATGAAAAAAATCATAATATTATTAATTTGTAGTTATACTTTGAATTTTTTGAATGCACAAAATATGCAAGAAATTATTTTGGAAACTCCTATAATAGATTCAACTAAGATAGATTCAACTTTGTTTTTTATTGGAATAAGTAGAGAATATAAAATTGATTGTTTAGATAGTATTTATTCTTATGTTTCCAATGGTATATGGCACAAAAAGATACACATACAATCAACAGATGCAAAAATAATAAAGGTAGTTTTTGAAAAATTATCATTAAGCCAAAATGCAGAAGTTGTAATGTTTTCAGATAAAAATAATTACGAATACAATGTAAACAATTTATATAATAATGGAAAATCTTATATTTCTGATTTTTTTATTGGAGACAATTGTATTATAGAAATAAATATTCCAATAAATGAATTAAATAAAAATAATATAGTTATATCTAAAATAAAACATTTTACAAAAAACACTTTTCCAAGTAGTGAAAAAAGTTCAAATAGTAACTACGATTGTATGATTGACGTTAATTGTTCAGAAGGTAACGAATGGTGTAACCAAAAAAGGAGTGTTGCAATTTATTACTTTGAACAAGATAATGCCAATTATTTGTGTACTGGCGTTTTGGTTAATAATTACAGAAACAATTTTGCACAATATTTTTTAACAGCAAGGCATTGTACAAATGGTAATATTGATTGGGCAAATACTGAGTTTTATTTTAACTATCAAAATTCAAATTGTAATTCAGATGATGGTTTTACATATCCGTATTTTAGAGTACAAGGGTCGCAAATTATTGGCTATTGCGATGTTTCTTGGAGTGATAATGCATTATTATTAATAACACAACCTATTCCGATACAATATAATGTATATTTTTCAGGAGTTGATACGAGAGATAGAGATATGGGCGATGATGTTACTTGTATTCATCATTCTGACGGATTGCCTAAAAAAATAACTTCAGGAGAAATTACATTTCACGCAGGAGCAAAATGGGATATTTATTGGGATAATGGTATTATTATGGGAGGAGGTTCAGGTGCTCCTATTTTTTATAATCCGAACAAAAGAATCATCGGCACTATCAGTGGAGGTCCAAATTATAATTGTAATAGTAATCTGAAACACGATTGGGCAGGAAAATTAAGGTCTTGTATGAATTATAGTGATGGAATGCGGAATGCTCTGTTTGGAGATAGTGGACTATCAACAGTCGAAGGTATCGACCGAAACCAATCTTGTCAAGATAATTTAAGTTTATCAGGCAATTTTTATTCAGCAGAAGATTATGACAATTCTTTAAATGAACTTACAATTCAAGCAGCAAACCAAATTACAATTACAAATGCAACATTTAAACCAGGCTCAAATTATACTATAAGTGCAGGAACTAAGATTGTGATTGGTAGAGGAACTAAAATACAATCTAATTTTCACGCCAAAATATCAGATTGTTCAACTAATTTATTACTATGTGAAAATGATGCTAAAAGTATTATAATTGCAAATCATACAAATCGTTCTTCTGAACAATCAGATAATATCGAAGATATACAATCACAACCTTTAAATAATATTAAAATTTATCCAAATCCTAATAATGGTAGTTTTTATATTGATGTTTTTGATAATTCTGAAATTAAAAATGTTATTATTTACGATTTATCTGGAAGAAAGGTTTTAGAAAAAACAGGAAATATTAATAAGATGTCAATTCCTAATGTACAAAAAGGTATGTATTTTGTTGAAATACAATTAGAAAGTAATACAGTTTTTGAAAAAATAATAATTGAATAGGAGGTTTATTATGAAAAAAATTTTATTAACATTAATATTATCAATAATTTCTATATTTGTGTTTTCTCAACATAAAAATATAATAAGTGTATATTCCGGTTTTAGTTATCAATCAAGCTATTTTTCTTCAGGAAGCTATTCTTCGTCAGAACGTGGCTTTGCAATAGGTTCAAATTATGAAAGAATGTTAAAACATAATTGGTCTATAGGCGGAGTTTTAAATTATTCAGATTTATTTTCAAAGAGCGGTAATTTTGGTTTTGATTATTATAAAAATTATCATAATATTCTTGGGTTATCTTTTAAAGCTTCAAAATATTTTGGAGCTCGTTTTTTTGGAGTTATTAGTATGGGGATAGAATATCAATTATTTTTTTATACAAATAAACATTACCATTACCAAACTGATAGCTTTTCTTATACTAAAAGATTTGACTATGGATACCCAATCTTTGCCGAATTAGGTTGTGGCTATTGGATTAAAGAAAATTTTTCTGTATTTACTTCAATAAAATTAAAATATGATTTATTTAACTTTATAGATAAAACGTACTTATATTATAATTTTAATGTTCTAATAGGAATTAAATATCGATTTTAAGAAATTTTGTTTATACTATCAAAATTTATGTTTTTAACCTGAGTTCGGGATAAGCGAGAAAAAAGTATTTATACCAATTGTTTTGTTTTTAAAGTTAATATGTTTTTGCGAATGTACAGAAATAACATTTGTAGATTCAACAAAAGTATCAGTTTGTCATAAAAAGCGAATAAGTCGGAATAAAGTTTTTAAAGGTGTTGCTACAACAGAGAAGAGTTGTATGGGTTGGTTTTATGGATTTAAACTTCATTTTGTGTGTAATGATAAAGGAGAAATAATAAATTTTGTATAACCAAAGCCAATACAGACGACCGAAATCCGGCTGTAATTCGGGAATTAAGTAAGAAGTTGTTTGGAAAACTTTATGGCGATAAAAGATATATAATATTGCTTTTAGACATGTTATTGTTAAAAAATATTGTTTAACATATTACCTTGTTATGATGGCAATTTAGTATTAGTTCGACTTTATGTTTATTGTTATATAGATATATTTTTTTATTGCTTGCATAATTTATTTATTTTTTTTAATAAGATTTCATCAGATTCTGTACGCCCGTTAGCTCGTTCAAGGAACAATCAGATTCAAACAGCCATCAAGAATTTTTACATTTATTTCTTTATTCATAATAATAGGGTCTCCGTCAATATTTATAAAACCATCTTGTTCGCGGATAATTTTAAGATTTTTACATTGAAAAGAATCAATATAAAGACTTTTATCTGCATGACCAGAAAAGATTCTTAACGATGAAAAAGGTGCAGAAACTAATGGAATAGGTTTTATTAAAATAATATCTATAATACCATCGAAGATATTAGCTTTCGGTGCGATTTTAAAATTATATCCAAATTGATTAGAATTTGCAAAAACTATACAAAAAATTTCGGTTTCTATTTCATGGTCATCAGTTATCAGTTTTATTTTTTCCGGTTTAAAAGAAAAATATTCCGAGACAATAGAATTAAAATAAGCCATAAAACCTCTTGTTTTTATTTTAGAGTATTTTTCAGCAACGATAGCGTCAAATCCTATTCCTGCAATGGAAAAAACGTATCTTCCGTTTATTTCCAGAACGTCTGCTTTTTGTATTTTTTTGTTTTTTATAATATTTATACATTTTTCTATTTCAAAAGGAAGTTTTAAATAATGAGCCAATCCGTTTCCCGAACCACTTGGGATAATTCCTAATGCACAATCCGTATTGATTAATTCTTTTGCAACTTCGTTAATACTTCCATCGCCACCTGAAACGACAATATATTTATATTCCTCACGAATAGCTTCTTTCGCAATTTCGGAAGAATGTCCGGCATATCGCGAATAGCGAATTTCTCCATCTAATTTTTTTATTCTAATCTGCTTGATTATTTCTTTACGAATTTTTCTTCGTTTGTCTCCTCTTAATCCACTTATAGGGTTTAATATAAACAGAATCTTGTCGTTCATAATTTGTTTCCTATTTATGTACAAATTTAATACAATTTTTTTAATTTTTTTATAATTCATATTTGATAAATTTTTCGTAACTTTGTATAAAATTTTTATGAGAAATCTCTTTTTATTGATATCATTTTTGCTTTTATATTCTTATATTTTAGGGCAATCCGAAATTCATAAGTTAATAATCTTACACACAAACGATATTCATTCTAACTTGAATGGATTTGCTCCGGAATCGAATTATTCTCCGCAAGTTACAAATAATGATAATACTATTGGCGGACTTTCCAGAATTTCTTCAATAAATAAAGAATAAAAATCAAAAAATGAAAATAATTTATTAGTTTTAGATGCCGGAGATTTTCTTATGGGGACATTTTTTCAAACTCAAGAAAGAGAATCCTGTTTTCAATTGCAATTAATGAAAGAAATTGGTTATGATGTAGTTTCTTTCGGCAACCACGAATTTGATTTTTCTACACATTTCCTTTTACAGATGTTAAATAAGGTTTCAAAAGAAAAAATGCCACTTTTGACTTTATCAAATATTGAAAGCGATTTAAAAAATAATTCTGATGATGATTTCCAAAATTTATTTGATAAAAATATAATAAATAAATACGTAATATTAAAAAGAGGAGGACTTAAAATAGGAATTTTTGGCTTGTTGGGCAAAGATGCTTATGCCGTTTGTCCCGATATTAAACCTTTGAAATTTGTTGATAATATTTCAACAGCAAAATCTATTGTTAAAATTCTGAAAAACGTTGAAAAGGTTGATTTTGTTATTTGTCTTTCACATTGTGGTGTACAAAAAAATAAGAAAAATGAATGGGTTGGTGAAGATGTTGAGTTAGCAAAAAAAGTTCAAGGAATAAATTTAATAGTTGGCGGACATACACACACAAAACTTTCAGAGCCTATTTTTGTTAATGATATTCCTATTGTTCAAACGGGTTGTTTTGGAGAAAATATTGGTCGTATGGAATTAAATATTAAAAATAATAAAATATTATCTTCTAAATATCAGTTAATTAAAGTAGATGATAAAATTCAAGGCAATTTAGAAATTCAAAATAAAATTGATGAACAAATTGATAAAATAAATGAAAATATATTAAATAAATTAGAATTGGATTATCATAAAGTATTTGCTGTTTCAAATTTTGATTTGATTTGTGAAGAAAATAATCTGCAAAATAGTAATTTAGGTCCAT
This sequence comes from Bacteroidales bacterium, assembly GCA_031284905.1. Taxonomy (GTDB): domain Bacteria; phylum Bacteroidota; class Bacteroidia; order Bacteroidales; family ML635J-15; genus Bact-19. The sequence continues at coordinate 4,015 of JAITXI010000020.1, read as the reverse complement.
TTTTGTCTGATGCTGTTTATTATTATATAAATAATTTTTCTCAACGAAAAACAGATGTTTCTTTAATTGCTTATGGTGTGATTAGAAATAATATTTCAAAGGGAAATATTTCTGCGTCAGATATTTTTAAAACTGTAGGTTTAGGTTCAGGTTTTGACAATGTACCCGGTTATCCTCTTGTACAAGTTTTCGTTACTGCAAAAGATTTAAAAGATTTTTATGAATTTATTTTAATTGCTTGCGAAAAAGAAAATATTGCCCATTGTTATTTTACAAATATTGATTTTGTTGTAGATAATTCAAAACGAAAACTTCATAAAGTTCAAAAAATAAAGATAGGAGACCTGTTTGTGGATTTTTCAGGTAAAAATGAAAAACTTTATTCTGTTTCCTGTGATTTATTGATGTTGAAAATGATAAGTCAGGTTAAGAAACTTTCTCATGGTTTTTTAAAGCCACAAGTTAGAGACGAAAAAGGAAATATTATAACAGATTTTTCAAAAGTTATTATTGATTTTGATAATAATACCGACGGCATCCAAGAAGGCAAAGAATGGATTGCCGTAGTGAAATATTTGTTGTCATTTGATAAAGAAAATGGAATTTCTGCTGTGCCGAATAAATATCAGAAATGAATTTGCAAGAAATAGTGATTTTGCACAAGTTGAGGTTAACATAAAATAAAACCATAGTGAAATATAAATAGTCTTAAAATTGTAGGCTAAAAGATATTTCATTCAAGGTAGGAGCTAGGATTAAATTTTATTCTAACATAAAATTTATTTCTGTCTGGTATTCAGGAAAATACACTTGGAATTTTTCTTCTAATTCATTTATTTTATAACCAAAAACTAGCCTGCAAAACATTCGACTATTTAATTTAAAATCAGGATTTAAGTTAGAATATTTAAGTATTTTTCCTTTGTCTATATAAAAACACTGTTTTAAATCAGATATTTCGATAGAAAATGATTTTTCAATATTTTGAGATGCAAATATTTTCAATATAAACTCAAAATCAAGAATTTTTGCTAAACCCAAACAGCTTGTTTTTGATTCAAAATTGCTTATTTTGTTTTCAGAAACTATAGTTTTAAAGTCCTCAAAAGTTTTTAAAACCAAAATATCTTTGTCGGAAAATAAATCACAAAATTTTTTGTAAGCAATTTCAAGATTTTCAGTTTCTTCAATTAATTTTTTTAGTGAATAATTTTCATTATTTTCTTCAAATACTTGTTGATAACCAAAATGTTCATAAAATTTTATTAGATTTTCATTTGCCGGAATCAAAATAGAAATAGGAATTTTCTTTTCGGATGATACTTTATGAGAATAATTAATTAACTTAGAAGCAATTCCCTTATTACGAAATTCAGAAAGTGTACAAATTCCACATATATAATTAATTGGGAAAATTTTATCAATAAATTTTAAATCATAATTTAATATCTGTAAAGCTGAAACCGGCAAATTATTTTCTAAAAATAATAAAGTATTTTCCGGACAATATTTTTTTGAAAAGAATAAATTTATAAATTCGTCAGTGTCTCCAAAACAGATTTTCCAGATACTTTTAATATTTTCAGTGTCTTTTTCAGTAGCAAATCGTATCATTATATTTCAGAAATAACTCCTTTTTCTAATAAAATTTCAGGATAATACGACATTTTGGCTTTTCGTAAATTTTCAATTCCTAAATCTTCTTCTCTGTTTACGAAAGTAAAATTTTTTGCTTCATTTATTATAAATTGTTGATTTATAATCGAATAAGCTCCATTAATATCTGAATATGCTTTTTCACAATGAACAACAAAAGTATCGTTAGTAAGTTTTTCTCCAATAGAAAAAGCTACAAGATTATTATTTACATAAATTCCGCCTATAATTAAATTTAAAATTTCAAAATTTTCAAGCATCTTTTTTACGGCTAAAAATTCGGATTGTTGCGATTTTTCCAATCTGTCGTGTTCGGATAATTCCCATTTCAATAGCATTTCCAAACATTTGGCAACAGCAATTTTTGTTGTTATTTTTGAATATTTCCAATCAGGATTTTCAATTTTAAAACGGTTAATATGATTTCTTTTACTTTGTAATTTTTTTCCTTGGAGGTTAATCAGATTTTGTGAAAGATAAATATATTCAAACGAATTTCTATCCGGTAGAAAATGAAATCTGTTTGGAATTTTTTCGTTTAAAATATTCCACATTTCTCTTGTAGCACCTATAATCTGAAATTTTAAATTTCTTAATTTTGCATTTTCAATCATTAAATTTAGTGATTTGTTAATCGGCAATTTTCCTATCGGAAACATATAGCAAGAATCATTTTCGGAACAATTTGAACGCATGAAAAAAGTATGCTCAAAAATAGCTAATTCAGGATTAAATCGTTGACTCCAAGAATACAAATTTGCAAAAGATAAATCACTACTCCTGAAATTGTTTTCTGAAAGAATAATATCAAGTTTTTGTTTATCAGTAAGTTGTAGAGGATGAAAATTTAACATAATTAATAACAAAGATATACAAAATTGAGTAAAAAAGCAAAAAGAATTTTCATCAAGATATTTACTATTTTTAAAGAATTTCCTGTTCCTATAAAATAAAAGATTATATTAGCCATTTTTATCCTCCAACATTTTATTGTTTTATTAAATAGTAAATTCAATTTATTATATCTGTAATTATCAGAATGAGTTGTCAGTGTTCTGTCCCCCATTCACAAATGTCGAAATACTACAGTTCTTTGTCGTAGGGTAGCGCTTGCTGAACACATGTCGGCAATCTACACTATAAATAAATTTTTTATTTCATTAATTTTACAATCAACTCAACGACACGATTTGAGTATCCCCATTCATTATCATACCAAGCCATAACTTTTAATAGTTTTCCGGTTAGCATTGTACAACCTGCATCAAAAATTGCTGAATGTGGGTTATGAATAATATCCACTGAAACGATAGGGTCTTCTGTATATTCAACAATTCCTTTCATTTCGTTTTCTGCTGCTTTTTTGATTACTGAATTTACTTCGGCTATTGAGGTTTCTTTCTTCAAATTTACAACTAAATCCACAATTGAACCTGTTGGAGTTGGTACTCGTATTGCTATTCCGTCAAGTTTTCCTTTAAGTTCAGGTAACACTTTTTCTACAGCTTTGGCTGCTCCTGTTGTTGTTGGAATTTGTGATAATGCACAAGAACGAGCACGGCGTAAATCTTTATGAGGACCGTCAAGAATTATTTGGTCGTTTGTGTATGAATGTACTGTGGTCATTAACCCATTTTCTATTCCGAAATTATCGTTGATAATTTTTGTTATAGGAGCCATACAATTGGTTGTACATGAAGCATTTGATACGCATTGTAAATCTGTTGTGATTTTATCTTCATTTACTCCCAAAACTATAATTGCATCAATCTCATCTTTTGATGGAACTGTGAGAATTACTTTTTTTGCTCCATTTTTTAAATGGTCTCCATACCCTCCTTTTGGACTTTCTTTTGAAACAAATACTCCTGTAGATTCTATTACTACATCGGGCGTAATCGCCCATGGGATATTTATTGGACTACGTTCTGCACTAATTTTTATTGCTTTTCCATCAACTATTATCGAACTTTCATCAAAACTTATAGGTTTTTCAAATTTTCCTTGAGTTGAATCATATTTTAATAAATGTGCTAATGTTTTTGTGTCGGTTAGGTCATTAATACCAACAATTTCAATATCTTCCCTTCCGAAAGCTATCTTGAAAACATTTCTTCCAATTCTTCCGAATCCATTAATTGCTACTTTAATTTTATCCATGATTATTATTTATTTAATTATTATTATAACGTTATTTACTGTTTAAAATTTTATTTTAACAAAAATTCATATTCGTAAATTTTTGGTTCAATTTTTGTCGCAAGTATATTTAGTTCTGTTCGCAGATTTTCAATTAATTCGGTATATTTTTCGTCAGAACTGACAATGTTCATATTCCCATTTTCTTTTCTTCCTTGAA
>JAITXI010000210.1 GCA_031284905.1 Bacteroidales bacterium | reverse complement strand
AGAATACATAACCTTCTCCTACTTTATTCTTATAATAGGTAATATCATACCCGTTTTCATCTTTTTTGCAACCAAGCATCATACATATAGTTGCAAGGGATATTAAAATTAGTTTTATTATTTTCATAAGATTTGTTTTTATTTATTTATAGGTTCATGTAGATAAAAAGTATCTAATATAGTGTTTTCACCAATATCTTCAATTTTGATAGGACAAGAAGAGCAAATATCAATGCTAATGCTATTAGTCCAATAATCTGTTACAATTTCGCGACCGAATCCTATTTCCCAATCAGTTACTTTATGAGTATTAATTTTTTTTACAAACTTGAAAGTAAATTTCCCTGTTTCATCTGTATAGCAATAATCAGCGTGAGCTTCTTTGCTTCCAGACCATCCATATCCAAAATATTTTGCGGCTTCTATGTGCATCAAACAATTAGGTATTGGCAGTAACGAATCAGCAGAAAAAACATAACCAGTTACCATTTTATTTTCGTAATAAGTTACATAATTTCCATTTTCATCTTTTTCTTTTTTGCAACTAATCATCATACATATAGTTGAAAGGAATATTAAAATTAGTTTTATATTTTTCATTTTTTTTGTTTTATATAATTAAGTGTACCCCTTTCTTAGGACAGGAATTAGGACTTTGTTAGACAATTTTTTTTTATGTTTTTTTCGAGTATAGAGTATTTTTTTCCTTTTATCGAAAAGTTTTTCTTCCTTTCATCGCAAAATTACTAATTTCTTATCAATTATGCAACTTTTTGATGATATTTTTTATAAACTTTATAACTTTACAAACTTCATAACTTTATAACTTTACAAACTTTATAACTTCATAAACTTTACAAACTTTATAACTTTACAAACTTTGTAAACTTTATAAACTTTATAACTTTACAAACTTTATAACTCCCTAACTCCTCTAACTCCTTAACTCCTCTAACTCCATAACTCCCTCTAACTCCTTGATAACTCCTCCCCCGCATTGCGAGATAATTTTCTCTGCTTCGTCCGCCAAATTAGGGAATAAACCAATGGGTATATCAGTTGGAAACTAATTCCGGTAAAAATCCAAGCATTGTCGTAAGGCATAAAAAGAAAGATATAAAGCAAAATAGACAAGCCTGTAACATAATATGGCGAATTTTTCGGCAAAATCAGTAAATAAATTATCGCGATAGCGAGAAAACTAAGAAAAAGTAAGATAGGACCCCACCAATTTGCAATACTATAAGCAGACGCAAATGCCGTTGAAACATTAAGAAATGGATAAATTAAATCTTTATAGTCATCGCATTTGTCTAAATCATAAAAATCTAATTTTTTTGCCACAAATGCCGGCGTAATTTCATACTTAAACAAACAAGCAATATTTTGCGAAGAAACATCAGGATTTTTGCAATCAACATTGTGTTGAAAATTTGCCAAAGGCGAAGCAACATAAATATAAGACCAATAATATTCGTATGGAATGATATTATCCTTAAAAGACTGTGTTACAGCAGTGTCTTCTGCCAATTGAGTTCTACTACCGCCATAAGAACGATTGTTGCCCAAATATCCAAAAATAAAAGCACCAACTATGGCTGCTATGACGATTATACCGACAAGTTTAAGTTTTATTTTATTTTTCACCTGTAAAAACACAAACAAAGAGCCTAATAATATCCAAAGCACCTGTCCACGACTCATTATAGAAAGATGTAAAGCAATGATTGTCAAATAAAAAATCAGTAATTTTATTTTTTTTGTACTCAAATACTGATGAAATAGGTATATGGCATAAAAAATAGAAAATGTTACCAAAAGGATATGAGATCCAAAAAGACCCGTGAAGTCTTGATAGTGATATCCTGTTTTTGCAAAAATGGATATAATTGGCACTAGGAATATCTGATTGTTTATCAGTCCGTTATATAAAAACTCCAAGGCAAAAAAAGCACAAATTGCGGCGAAAGTAGTGTTAACAACCAAATCGGCTTCGATTTTTGTTGCCGTTGCTTGGAATTTATTTTTAGTGAAAAAACCTAAGAAAGTGGCTACAAGCATACTACCGCACAAAAATAGAATTGTAGCAAGGCTCAACGAAGGAAATGAAAACGACCACCCGAAGACATAAAAAATCAGACTAAGTAAAAAAGCCCAAACATAAATGAAAAATGGCGATGTGAAATACCGCGAATTTATTGACCAATTTAAGATTTTTTTCATAAACTATTGTTTTTTGGCAGTTTCTAAAGCATTTTCAACAATTTTGTCCATATCGTAGTATTTATATTCAGCAAGACGACCCCCGAAAATAACATTTCGTTCTTGTTCCGCCAAGTTTTTATAACTCTCATAAACCTTGGTGTTTCGTTCATCATTGATAGGATACATCGGCTCATCACCTTCCTCAAATTCTTTGGAAAATTCAAAAGAAACAACTGTTTTGTTGTCCGGCATAGAAACGCGACTGTCGGTTTCAAAATGTCGATGCTCAATAATCCTCGTATATGGCACTTCACGCTCTGTGAAATTCATCACGGCAACGCCTTGAAAATTGTTGCTATCCTTGATTTCCGACCTCCAAGTTACCGTTCTATATTCCAATTCCCCAAATTGATAATTATAAAATTCATCGATTTTACCTGTAAAAAGGATTTTTTCAGCAATATTATCAAAATAATTTCGATTGGAAAAATAGTCAGTATTTAATTTAATATCAACATTTTCCAATAATTTTTCTATAAGATTATTATATCCGCCGACAGGAATACCTTGATATTTATCATTAAAATAGTTGTTGTTGTAGGTAAAGCGCACCGGCAGGCGTTTTATGATAAAAGCCGGCAAATCTTTGCAACTTCTTCCCCATTGTTTTTCGGTATAACCTTTTATCAGAGTGTTGAAAATGTCTTTTCCCACAAGCGAGAGAGCCTGTTCTTCGAGATTTTTAGGCTCACTAATATTTGCTTCTTCAATTTGCTTGTTGATGATGCTTTTTGCTTCTTCCGGACTTTTGATATTCCACATTTTTGCGAAAGTGTTCATATTAAAAGGCAGATTATAGACATTTCCTTCAAAGCAGGCTAAGGGAGAATTTATGAAACTATTAAATTCAACGAGCGAATTTACGAAAGCCCAAATTTTTTCATTGCTTGTGTGAAAGATGTGAGGACCGAATTTATGCACGGTGATACCTTCAACATTTTCACAATAGAGATTTCCGCCAAGATGTTTACGTTTGTCGATGATGAGACAATTTTTTCCTTCTTGGCGTTTTTGATAAGCAAAAACAGAGCCAAAAAGTCCGGCTCCAACTATCAGATAGTCATATTTCATCGTATTCTCTCGTAGGATTTTACTTTTTCTTCGTCTTTTTTGATTCCGCGTTGAGCCATCATAAGTAAAGCAAAAGTTACAATAGGAATATAAATCGCAAAAGCGTAATGCGTTTCTAAGTTGGCATCAGGTGCAAGTATTTTTATGAAAAAATCAATAAGCCAAAATTCTCCGCCGATAATCAGCAAGTTTAGTAAGCAGGCGAGTATGGTTAGTTTTAGTTGTACTCGTCTTTTCTTGAAACAGAGTGCTGTTGCAGAAGAAACAATCACAATCAAGGCAATCAAAGTAGCAAAAAGCCAAAAGATGTAGTTGTATTTAGTAAAGCCATCAAGTCCATTGATTTTTAATGGTGTTATGGTACAAGGCAATTCGGTACCAATGGTTAATTTTGTGATTGGCAGAAACAGATACGCCACAAATGACAGGGCTATTGCGATAAAGATATAATTTTG
>JAITXI010000170.1 GCA_031284905.1 Bacteroidales bacterium | reverse complement strand
CTTACACTATAAACACTCCTGAAACAACAACAACAATGAACCCTATGGTTCGTGAAACTTGGTATGCTGTTACTGTAGATCAAAATTATATGAATGCACATTTTGCAACTTGTCCTTCTACTTTCGATACAAAATTATATATTTATAGTTCTTGCGGTGGAACACTATTAGCATATAATGATGATATGAACACTACTTCAACAGCAGAATCTTATACGTGGACAGATTTAGGAACAAGTGATTATTGTGTTTCTCCATTTACAACTCTTGTATCAGAATTTGGAGTAGAAACTCTTGCTGCCGGAACTTATTATGTAAAAATAGTTCCTTATGGCATAAGTGAAAATATTAGCGGAACAGTAGGTTTAGTAGTAACCGGCGAAGTAATTCAATCTACAGATGTTGCTGTTATAGCAATCACAGCTCCAACAAGCGGTATAAATTTATCTAATACTGAAACTGTAACTGCTACAATTAAAAATTTAGGAGCCAGTACAATTACATCAATGCAATTAGGTTTAACCGTTGATGGCGGAACAGAAGTTATAGAACCTTATACAGGCAACATTGTAAGTATGGCAACAGCAAATTATACATTTTCAGCAAATGCCGATTTAAGTGCATCTGGTACTCATACTATTATTGTAAGAGCTATTTTAAGTGGAGATGCAAATGATACAAACGACAGCAAAACTATTACTGTTATCAACTCTATTTGCGATACTAGAACATTACCATTTGTCGAAGGTTTTGAAGGTGGTGTTGTTCCATCGTGCTGGACTTTAATAGATGCAGACGGTGATGAATTAAATTGGTATGTAGAAGAATCACTTCCTGATTATGATATGGAAGCACACAGTGGAACATATTTCGTAGCTTCTGCTTCTTATTGGAGCGGCGCAGTTACTCCTGATAATTATTTAATTACTCCAAAAATTGCAATGACTGCAACTTCAAATATTACAATGACTTATTGGAGAAAAGCTTCTTATGATCCTGATTTTGCAGAACATTATGCAGTAATGGTTTCAACAACAACTAATACCCCATCTGCTTTCACAGAAGTTTATAGTGAGACATTAACTAATACTGATTGGACAGAAAAAACAATTAATTTAACATCTTATGCAGGTCAAAATGTTTATATTGCTTTCAGACATTTTAATTGTTCAAATCAAGACCAATTTATGTTAGACGACATTAATATTACTTCATCAACAACTTCTTTATCCGATAATTCGACAAACAACATCTCAATTTATCCAAATCCATCAACAGGTTTGGTAAACATTGTTGCAAACGAAAAATCGAATGTTAAAGTTTTTGATGTAACCGGTAAAATCATTGATACTTTCAGCGTTAATGCAATGGAAACTACCACTTTCACTCAAAGTGCAGGTATGTACTTTATTCAAGTTGAAAGTAACGGAAAAGTTTCTAACCACAAAATTGTTATTCAATAAAAGTTAGTTTTCATATTCTTTGAGGCTGTTCAATTTTAGCAGCCTCTTTTTTTTTTGAACAAATTATTTAACTTTACAAAAAAAATGAACGTCTTTATACCTCGCGTTAGCAAAAATTATTTTATCCTTATTTTTTGTGTTTTAATTTTGTTTTCTGCATGTAATAAAAATAAATATTATTCCCACGAAGGTTTTACACAAGGAACAACTTTTCATATAAAATATGAATATTCAAAAAATATCTCTAAAGAAATTGACAGTTTGTTAAAACAATTCAGCTGTGATTTTTCAAATTATGATTCACTTTCGCTGATTTCAAAAATTAATCGAAATGAAACAGATTCACTAAACCCACTTATGGAGAAAATGTTTAAATCTGCAATTGAAATAGCAAATATTACTGATGGTGCTTTAGACATTACAATTGCTCCAATTGCAAATGTTTGGGGTTTTGGTTGGAAAGGAAAAAATGATAATTTTCTACCGGATAGTACTTTAATTGATAGTTTGATGACTTATGTAGGCATTGAAAAAATTAAAATTAAAAACCACAAAATAATTAAATCAAATCCGAAAATTCAAATTATCACAAATGCAATTGCTCAAGGTTTATCTTCTGATTATATTTCAGATTATTTTACAAGTCTTGGAATTGAAAATTTTTTGGTAGAAATAGGTGGAGAGATTTTCTGTAAAGGAATGAATCCCAATCAAAAAAAATGGACTATAGGAATTGAAAAACCGGTAAACTCAGCAGAAGGAAACAGGGAAAATGAATTATTAATCGAACTTTCAGACAAATCAATCGTAACTTCAGGAAATTATCGTAAATTTTTTGAAAATGGAGGGAAAAAATATGCTCATACAATTAATCCGAAAACAGGTTTCCCCTCAGAAAATTCTTTGATTAGTGTTTCAGTTATTTCTAATTCTGCAATGTTGAGCGATGGTTTAGCTACTGCTTTTATGGTTTTAGGTCTTAAAAAATCTATTAAAATTGTAAACTCACTATCAGATGTAGAAGCATTTTTTATCTCAATTGATGATAACGGGAATGAAAATATTTTTTACTCTGAAAATTTTGAACAATATATAAAGAAGCAAGAATTGAAAATTGAAAACCAAGAACTTCGACAGAAGAACAGCTAATGGACGAAAAAAACGAAGGGACTCATTTCTCAATACTAAACTATCAATAGTCATATTAAATTGCTATCATAGTATATGTAAGGTAAACAATATTTTTCAACAATGACATATCTAAATGCCATATTATAGATTTTTTAGATTTATATTGTTTGTTAATTTTATAGCGTTTTAGTATCAACGTTCATCTGACACAACGCTATTCTCCAATAAAATGCTGATAATAAGAATTATCATAATTTTTAAAAAACTAAAACAGAGCTAAAAACCAACTTCTTAACACTATTTTTCGTTTCCAACGAATTTTTTTTGCGTTTTTAATGCAAGAAATATAATTTAAACAAATACACAAATCGTTGATTTTTAAACATAAAATCGTTTTTAAACGACAATAAACGAATATTAAACGAAAGTAAACAATTAAAAACCGAATCACTTTTTCCGGAGATTATAATTTTGCAATGAATTTCAACACAAACAAAAAACGTTGAAATCAAAAAATAAATTTTAATTTAAAAAAATAATAGTCATGAATTTAAAAAATCACGTACAGTTAATTGGTAATTTAGGAACAAATCCAATTGTAAAAGAATTTGAAAATGGTAAAAAAGTAGCTCGTTTTTCAATTGCTACAAATGATGTGTATAAAACAAACGATACTTATACACGTAATACACAATGGCACACAATAGTATGTTGGGATAAAGTAGCTGAAATTGCAGAGCGTTGTCTTTCAACAGGTTGCGAAGTGGTAATAGACGGAAGTATTACAAATCGTTCGTATAACGATAAAGATGGCAAAAAACAAATTATTACTGAAATAATTGCAAATAGTGTTTTATGCAGAAGAATAAATAGTAATACAAAAACCACAACACAAAGAGCTTAATTAATGTTTAATTTTTAAAAATTTAATAATATGGACTTAAGAAATTATGTACAATTAATAGGAAATATTGGTCAAATTCCAATAATAATAAAAACATCTACAGGAAAAAGTATGACAAGATTTTCTGTTGCAACAAACGAACAAATCAAAACCAAAGATGGAATTTCAACTCAAACCTATTGGCACAACATTGTAGCATGGGAAAAAACGGCAGAATATATTACCAAAACTTGTGAAAAAGGAACAGAAGTAGTAATAAGTGGTAAATTAACAAGTCGAGTTTACGAAACAAAAGAAGGAGAAAAAAAATATATCACGGAAGTTGTTGTAAATCAAATAATTTGCAACAATAAAAAAACTGAATAATTTTTTGAAATAGTTTTCTATATTTTTTGTTGTACTAACATTCCATTTGGTATTTGCAATCAGATACTTAAAACTATCTAACTATCACCCTCGTATTCAACGAGGGTTTTTTGTTTTGCGTTTATAATACAAAACAAAAAAATTTCAATTATAACAGTAATAAGAAATAATATTATTCAATTTTCGCATTTCGCAAATCCAGAAATGATTTAACTTACATAAACGCAGGTCAAACGTAGTGTTACCTACGATGAAATAAAGATGACTACGGTCTCAAAAAGGCAGAATTTTCAAAGTATTGACTTTTAGGCAAAAATTAAATTTATCGTTTTTCGCAGGTGTTGCCACGATTATGAAAATTTTGTCCTTCGGACAATGATAACTTACAAAGTGTTTATTAATAACTAATATAGAAAACCACTAAAGTTTTTATAATTTGATATTCAATAAATTATATAACTTGCGAAAGTTGAATAAGTTAAACAAAAATGCTACATCAATTTACCATTTTGTCAGTGAATTTAAAAAATTCAAATAGTTATTTTTTGTTGAAGAATAAGTAAAAACGTCTTTTAATAATGGCAAACCGGAATAATCAAAAACTTTTGGAACAAGATATTTTACAATTTCCAATTTGTTATCATCAAAAGAAAACAAACTTGCTAGTTGTCTGACTTGTTCTGAAGAAAAATAAGGATAAAAGTCGGCAGACGTTTTTAAAGCTAAAACTCTATCGTTTTCAAAACTTTCGTTTCTTAAAGAATTCATAAGTTTTGAAAATTCCATTTCTTGAACAAAGTGAGGTTGTTCTACAATAATTGGAGTCTGCTCAACAACTATAGTATTTGAATTATGGTCATTATTTCTTCTATCGTTGTGTCTGTGGTCATCATGTCCAATATTGAAGTTTACATTTACATTTTGAGAATTCATGCAAAGTTCTATAGAATTTGGGTCAAGAAGAGTTTTCGATTCTAAATAACCTGCACTTTTTAAAGTAAAAATCGAAACTTTTCCGGATTCAATATAAACATCTTGATTAATCTTTGTTTCATGACCTTTACCAAAATTGTTTTTATAATAAATCGTAAGAAAATATTTCCCTGGGAAAAGATTCATAATATTAATTTCCTGACTTAAATCCATTTGAAAATTTTGAAAACCTTCCAGAATTAAAGTTCCCGTTCTTTGATTATTATTATCTCCTAAAGAAAAACCAAAACTTCCTGATTTTTGAGAATTTTGTGAAAAAGATAATACAGATAATAAACTAAAAAAACAAATAATGATAGTTTTTTGCATAAAAATGTATTTAATAAATATTATGCAAAATTAATACCAATTTCACAAAAATAATAGTTATTTTTGTGAAAAATATCTTTAATATGAAAATGAAATTAGATTTAAAGTTTTTCTTTCTTATTGTATTGGCAGTAAATTGTTTTGCTTGTAGCAATCCGAATAAAAAAGTTGAAGAAATTCTTGTTGTAGAAATTGATAGTTTAATCAATGTAAATCCAAGTCTTGAATTATTAGATGCTGTTTTATGGGTTCAAAACTCAGCAGAATATAAAGCATGTTGTTATCAAGCATTTAATTTTGCAAAAATAGCAGTTGAAAATAATCTTAAAGAAATGAAGCTAGATAAACCGGCAGCTGTTGTTTTTGATTTAGATGAAACACTTTTAGATAATAGCAAATATGAAGCTCAATTAATAAAAGATGCAAAAGTATTTAGCAAAAAAATATGGACAGAATGGTGTAACGCAGAAGCAGCGACAGCTGTTCCGGGAGCTATGGAATTTATTGAATACATTATGTCAAAAGGAATTGAAGTAGTTTATATTTCAAATCGGCTTGATAAATCAGAAAAAGAGGCAACAATTTTGAATATGAAAAAAATAGGATTCCCTGATATTAAACCGGAAAATATGAAATTTAAAATAAATACAAGTTCAAAAGCAGATAGAAGAAAAGAAATTGAAAGCAAGTATAATGTTATTCTTTATGTTGGAGATAATTTAGCCGACTTTAATGATATTTTTGAACAAAGGACAAAAAAAGATGATAAAACAACAACAATTAAAAAACAACAAAATCTATTAGGTACATATTATATTATCCTCCCAAATCCAATGTACGGTGACTGGGCGGAAACTTTAGAAAATACAACCCAAGAAAGAATTGACTCTAATATTCAAGGCTGGAGATTAAATATAAATTAATACTGATAATACTAAATTTTTATAAAAAAGTATTTGTTAAATAAAATTAATTTTGGAAACTCATAAAAATTATATTAATTTGTATAAATTTTCAAAATGAAAAAAAATATTATTTTATTTTTCTTGTTGCTTTT
>JAITXI010000199.1 GCA_031284905.1 Bacteroidales bacterium | reverse complement strand
TTACATGAATATCTCTATCAAGTCGATGAACTACTTTATTTGCCGAATCTGAAATTTCAATTTCTCCAAGCAAATTTACATTAGGTGATAAAAAAATTTGCTCAAAAAATCGAGTTTCTCCAGAAAAATCCAACGTTTTTGTCCATTTATTGTAACCAAGCATTTCGACAAAAAGACTTCCTTTGGTAATATCGGAAACCGGTAATTTAAAACTTCCTTGTTCGTCAGTATAAACATAAGAAACGACAGAATCTTTGTCGTTTCTCAAATATATTGCTGCATAAGTTATTGTTCCTTGGGTTAGTGAGTCTTTTACAATTCCTTGAATAACAGATTGTTGTGAAAATAATTGTATTGAAAAGTAAAACAATAAAAAACTAAGGAACGGTATTTTGTAATTTTTTTGAAATTTCATAAAATTTGTTTTTATATTCGTAATTTTTTATAATTGCTGTTTCAAATGGAATTTCAAATCGTTCGTGAATACAAATAGGTTTATCAAAAGTTTTATAGTTTTGCCAACAAGCTCCGCCACACATAGGCAGATATTTACAGTTTAAACATAAATCATTTTCAACCGTTAATTTGCAAAATTGCTTTGCATCTCTATCAAAGATGATATGTGCTACACCATTTTCGTCTAAAGAGCCAACTTCATACTCAGGTTTATAACCTTTAGCAGTGCATCTATAAATTTTCCCATCATAATTTACCTCTAAGTGCTGATAATGATCTACATAACAAGCATATTGTTCATGTAAAAAAAAACGCCAAAATTGGACTTGAAATCCCAATGTTATTGCATTTTCCTTTGCCAATAATAATTGTTTATTTAGCTGTTTTTCTTGTTCTTGAGAATATGTTTGCCATACTCGTTGAAAATCAATATTAATTTTATACCTGATTTCTTCAGGGAAATTTTTTAAAAAGTCCAAACCATAGTTTAAAGTTTGCTCATCATAATTAATACGTAATGTAATATGAACATTTTCCAAAGTATTACATAATTCTATAATATTATTACAAATAATATCGAAGGTTGGTTGTCCATAATGTTTGCGAACTTTATCATGTTTTTCTTTATTACCGTCAAGTGTAATTTGAAAATATCTTAAATCAATTTCTTTTATTCTTTCAATCATTTTTTGGTTGATATAATAAGCATTTGTTGTTATTGAATTAATAAAAGACAAATGTTTTTCTTGCATTAAATTTTTAGCAAACAAAGACATCGGATAAACAATTTCGTCAAAATACATCAATGGTTCTCCTCCAAACCACGACAAATGTAGTCCCGAAATTTCTTTTGATTTTAGTTCGATATGCTTTTTTATTTTTTCAAAGACTTCGTTTGTCATTTTTCCTTTTGGGTGTTCTTCATAACAATACCAACAATTAAAATTACAATCTAAAGTTGGATTAATAAATAATCTATATTCTCTATCAAGAAAAACGCCTTGTTTTTTATGAAACAAAATTTCTTCTTTTTCGTTTCTTTCTTCGTCTATTATAAATCCAAAATCATAGAATTTTTGAAAAATATTAGGATATTCTGTTTCAAAGTTTTCTAAATTTTTAAATTCTTCTTTTACTGCTTGATGTTCTTTTTTATTTAATCCGACAGAAGCACCGCTATACGAATTAAAATATATACTCTTCTCTCCGTTTTCAACTACAATATTATATTCACTTTGTTTTTTCATAAAATATTCTTATTTTTAACATAACAGTAGTCTGCTACCTATGCAAGGACATTGATTTTTAGTAGTAATATCATATAAAGTTTTTACTTGACAAGTTTTATTCTTGGATACTGCCGACCCAGCATATACATGAAATATTTGAAAATCTTTCAATAATTCATTTGTAAGAAATTCCTTTTCTGTTAATATTATTTTTTTATTTTCTGGCATGTTTTTTTATTTAATTAAAAAACAGTGAAGTAGTAAAAAATATTTTTACCACTTCACTAATTAACCGCTTAACACAATAAGAGTCTAGTCCCCGTTGATGATCCTGTTGAAACTGGACAAGAACAATTACTTTTACAACCAACATTTGCATCTCCACACGCAGCATCTATAGGTTTACATTTATCATTAGAACAACCAGTATTTGCCGCAGTTAAACCTCCAAACAATTCCATTTGTTGGAAATCATCCAACAATTCATTAGAAAAAATTTCTAATTCTTTTTCCGTTAAAATTAATTTTTTTTTTGTCATTTTTTTAAAAATTTGAAGTTAATACTATTTTTAATATTCTGCAAATTTATTTGTTATTTTTTTATCCACCAAATATTTATATGTCAATTTTGACACATTTTTGTACCAATTTTGACACAAAAAATAATTGTTTTGGCTTGATTTTTGAAATAGAAAATCAATTTTTTTTTCTATAATATACAAAAAAGTCGTGGTCTAATACATCGGAAATTTTTTTTAAAATTCCTGTATCAATAGTTGGACTGTCAAATATTCTTAATATAGTAGAGCGTGATATCTTTGTTGTATTTATTAACCATGTAATGCTTTTCCCTTGTATTTTCAATTCTTGTTTTATCAAACTACCTATATGTATTTTATTTTCCATATTTTGTTTGTTTTAATAAAACAGCGTGAAACTTCTTCTATTTATTTGCTTTATGAGGTTCTCAACTACCCAAATGACTAAATAAAAAACAAAGCTCACGCTATTCGTGAACGTTCATTTCTACTCATGGTCATTTGAAGAAATTGTCGAGATTTCATAAAGCCTGAATAAAAAGCTAAACGCTATTTTAATATGTTAAAAAAGTTATTTTATTTCACTATGTTAATTTTTTTTCCAATTTACGAAACATTTTGTAAAAACAAAAAAAAATTGTCATATTTTTGAAAAACAGAAATGAATTACAACATAAAAAAAATAATTTTGTTGAAAAGCAAAACAATAAAAAACTTAT
>JAITXI010000136.1 GCA_031284905.1 Bacteroidales bacterium | reverse complement strand
ATATGGCGTTAGCGATGAAGAACGAAAGAAAATAATTGAAGAGAATCTTTCTAAAGGTATGTTAACAAATGAAGAGTATTTCAAAAATAGCGACTATATTCTGGAAGTTGTATGGATTCCTTATGCTGTTACGGTGCAACCAGACTTTTACGTTCCGTTTGAAGATTTAACAGAAGATAATATTTATACGACTTGGGTGTTAAAAGTATTAAATGTATATAAAGGGAATAACGTACAAATAGGCGATACTGTGTTAGCCAACTCAAAAGGAGGTGTTGTTTCTAAGAAATACAAAGAAATAGATCCTGCTAATCCTGATACGGAAATTTTTCGAGAAGAACTAAAAGGGAGCTATCCGGGTCCAATGAAAGACCAAGGTATTTACATAGAGACATTCAAGCGAACGATAATTTTTGGACGGGATACCGAAATAAAACTATATAGAAATAGTAGATTTATTGAAATGGAAATCCAAAATAAACAAAGAGCAAGGATTATGAATATGGACGGTGTAATATATGGATTAAATGGATTATCTTTCCCTTCTATAGAAGAATTATATAATTATATGAGGCAATTTAAAGGATTGTCAGTTCCACCTCCTCGTATAAAACAATCTAAAGAACAAAACGATAGTATTAAGAATTATATTCTGGAATTAGAGGAACAATTACGTCAATCTTCTAAAAAAAAAGCACTGAATAATGATAGCAAAGTTAATGTGGATATTACTTTCAAGACTAGCGATCATCAACAGACTTTCAATAGTATAGAAAATAAACATTATCTTGAATTTGATGTAAGTGTAAGTGTTAACAGCAGTAATATTTATTTGTTTTATGTTGCACCCAGAATAAAATATAATACAGTTGCTTTTGGGCAAAATATAAAAGATAATGGCAAATTAACAGTAACGAATTTTATAAACACAAAATATAATGTAATTTCTGCCGATTTTGATATTGATATGTTGGGCATCAGTTATCTTTATGTTAATTCAGGTGGTATGACTCTGTTGTCTTCTACGCCTACAAAAATTCTGCATATAAAAATCGAATTGTTACCGGGGCTAAACAATGTATCGGCTCAAATACAATTCTTTAATGACGGCTCTCCTGCTATGTATTGTACAACAGCAAATGGGACAACACATCCTAGTTTTAATAATATTTATTTTAACAATCCTGCTTTTACTGTAAACACAATGCTTCCAACCATAACTAGTTTTACTCCCACAAATAGGCATGCAGGACTGGGAGAAGAGATAACAATAAACGGAACTAATTTTGGTACTCAAAAAGGCAAAGTACTTTTTACCTCTGCCGAAGCTCCTACAACTACCAACGCTGGTTTTCTAAAAGGATTAGATAAGGAGCAGAACATAACAAACTGGACCGATAATGAAATAAAAGTAAAAGTTCCTTCTTTTGTACAAGATGGGTATATATCTTTTTCTCCAAATATTATAACACAATCTGGTTTTGGAGGCAGTGCAGGAACGGGACCGATAAAAGTTGTAAGAGCTGATAGCGTAACTTCCGCAGCATCAAGCACTACCCTCACTGTTGAATATTCGTTATTAAACTATAAAGAAAACTACAACACTAATACACCTATAGAAAGAACATATTTAATTCGTAATAATTGTGAATACGATTTTAGATTTCATTTGCACATAAATATAAGAGACCATGCAGATAAAGTTCAAATAATAGCAGCCATAGAGGCAGTGTTAGCAAAATGGCGGGAAATAACAGGGCTAAACATTATAATAGCAAAAAACGCCAATAATACTGATTATGAGTATAAATCCATATTTACAACAAGTTATAATATAATCGGTTTTGGTACAATTTCAAGTAATCTCGACGCAGAGATGGGTACCAGCGGGAGTTTTGTAAGGAATAATGGTAAAATTTTACGTGCACAGGGAGCTTCTCATATACGTATAAATCCAAATGAGCATTGGTGTTACTACACAAACCCTTTAAATCTTGTTCCGTCAGGGCAGGTAGGTTTTTACAATGCTTTACTTCATGAAGTTGGTCATATCTTATTGTTAGGTCATATAAAAAACGAAGGAAAACTAATGCATTGCGGAGAAGCTATTAACGCAATAAATCCAATAATTAACCTGACAAATCAATCAAGTGCAATAAATGCTGTAAATAAAACAATACTGGATAGCAAAAATATAACTTGGAATAATCTGATGAAATTAGCCGATTCCATTCCCAAGCCGGTAATAACATCAAACGATGCTAATTTGAACATTTGTAATTATCCGTCAATAATATTAAGCACACAAGCCGTTTCGGGAGCAAGCTATTTGTGGAAGAAAAACGGGGTTAATTATGCTGCAACTCAATCAATTACAGTTACTACTACAGGAGAATATAAAGTAGAAGTTACAAAGGGTTGCACCAGAGTATCTGATCCTGTAACAATTGCCGGACTAGACACTCCTATAATAAGCTCCAACACAGGGAGTTTCCACATTTGTAATACAGCTTCAATAACCTTAACAACACAAGCCACAGGAGCAAGCTATTTATGGAAAAGAAACGGAGTTGATTATGCTACAACTCAATCAATTACAATTACTACTTCGGGTGCATATACCGTACGCGTAACTAAAGATGGTTGTATCAAATCCTCAAGTAATGCTAATGTTAGCACAGCAGGACTTGTAGAACCGGTAATAACAAGCAATACCGGAAATTTTACTGTTTGCAATGATCTTTTTTTACTATTATCAACACAAGAATTTCCGTATGTAACTTATCAATGGCAAAGAAATGGAATTAATTTTACTAATTCTTGGCCTGTAACACCCACAACTTATGTTTATGATGCAGGGCAATATACCGTACAAGTAAGCAGAAATGGCTGTACAATAGTTTCTGAACCGGTAACTGTTGTTGCCGAAAACTTTGCAGCGCCAACAATAACATCCGGTACAGGAAATTTTTTTGTTTGCGACAATACTCCTTCGGTAACATTATCAATACCTCCGGTTTCAGGAGCAACCTATCAGTGGATGAAATCCGGTACAGATATTCCTAATTCCAATAGCTATTCAATTACAGTTTCTGATATCGGATTTTTTTATATAGTAAAAATTACTACACATTGCATGTTTATATCTAATTCTGCTCATCTTGTTTTTTTTCCCTACCCAATAATCACAGCTTCCGACACTGTTGTTTGCAACGCTAGCCCAATAACACTTACAGTAAATAATATTCCAACAGCAACTTCTTATCTTTGGTCTAACGGTGCTACAGGACAAACTATTAGTGTAAGTTCGAGCGGAAATTATACGGTTACGGTTTCTAATGGCTTATGCGAGGAAACTTCTGAAATGATAACAATTTCAAATCCATTGCCATTAACTTTAGGCATATCAGTCATTGAAACAGGGGGAAAACCGTGCACTGCGACTGCTATTGTTAGCGGAGGAATACAACCTTATAGTTATCAATGGAAAAGAATTCAATGTAATCTGGCTAATAAAGAATCAATAACTGTAGTTTCAACTACAAACAGAGCAAATATTAGTTGTGGTAATTGTAACGATGGATATTATAAATTAACAGTTACAGACGCTTGTGGCACTAGTGTTGAAACAACTATCCCTTGTTGCACTCCGGCGAAAAGTATTCAACAAAACGAAAATTCTGATTTCTCTCAAGAAGTAGAAATCTATCCAAATCCCACAACAGGAACATTTCAAATATCAAACATTAAGTTAGCCGAAATCCAAATATTCACAATGCTCGGCGTTTTATTGAAACAACAAAAAAACATTACCGAAAACAGCGAAATAAATTTGGAAAATTTGTTAAATGGTGTTTATTTTGTAAAAATAATTGAAGAAGAAAGTATAACAAATTTGAGATTGATAATAGAAAAATAAAAATAAAACCGTAAACAAAATGTCATTATCCAGTAGAAATAAGATAAATTCCGAAACGAGCATGTCGTCAATGTCTGATCTAGTGTTTTTGTTACTGATATTTTTTATGATAACATCAACATTAGTATCTCCAAATGCTCTAAAATTATTATTACCTTCAAGTAATAGTCAAACTTCGGCAAGTCCTTTGGCAACCGTTTCAATTCAAGATTTGAGAGACGGAACATATAAATATGCTGTAGGAACAACTCCTTGTGATGTTTCTCAAATAGAATTATTATTAAAAAAAGAATTAGCAGGACAAGCAGAACCTTGCGTTTCTTTACATGTAGATAAATCCGTTCCAATGGAAGAAGTTGTAAAAATTATGAATATTGCCAAAGATAATAATTATAAATTAATTTTAGCAACTAAACCTTTATAAAATGTCGTTAATTGTCAATCATAAAGAAGGAATAATAGGGGCTGCAATTTTTGCAGTTATAGTAATTGTGTTATTATTGCTGTTAGGATTTACTATTCCTTTTCCATTGCCGGCAGAAGAAGCAATTTTAGTTGAATTTGCAGGAGGAGGAAATATTGATGCAGGATTGGCTTCCGGAGGCAGTAAAGAATCTTACAATTCAGATTATATTCCGGATAACGGTTACAATACTCAGGATAATGAAGAAGCTCCTTCGCTTCCTGCAAGTGTTACTCCAAATGAAAATCGAGAAACAACGACAACGATTGTTACTCCAACTCCACAGCCAAAAAATAGATTAGAAGAAAGAACCGGAAAAAATAATGGAGGTTCTTTAAGTGGCGGAAATGGCAGTGGAACAGGCGGAATAGGAACAGGCGGCGGAAATCCTGGATACGGAACATCAGGAAGTGGCGGTGGTAGCGGAAATGCTCCGGGTGGAAGTGGCGGTAGTATTGAAGGCAGAAAAAGAGATATTTATGTAGCTCCTGAAAAAAAACCTAATACTTTTGGAACAGTAATTTTAGAAATAACGGTAGATTCACAAGGAAACGTAATTGACCCAATATCAGTAAAATCTTCTAATTGCCAATCTTGTGTTGACTTAGCAATAGCTGCTGTTCGCAAATGGAAATATCAAAAAATTGAAAATTCTACTTGGCAAAAAGGTAACGTTACCATAACTTTTGCTCAAGAATAAACACTTTTTTATTGTTTGTCTGTGATATGTGCAGATTATTAATAATTTATGTATGAAAAAACAAGTTGATTTTTTAGTAATTGGAAGTGGTGTAGCAGGTTTGTTTTATGCCTTAAAAGTTTGTAAATATGGAAATGTTGCAATAATTGCTAAAGATAAAATTGATAATACAAGTACATCAAAAGCACAAGGCGGAATAGCATCTGTAACATCAAGTTTAGATTCTTATGAAAAACATATCGAAGATACAATAATTGCAGGTTGTGGTCTGAATGATAGAAAAATTGTTGAAATTGTTGTTAAAGAAGGTCCTGAACGAATTAAAGATTTAATTGACATAGGAACAAATTTTGATTTAGACAAATCCGGACATTATGATTTAACAAGAGAAGGCGGACATTCCGAATTTCGTATTTTGCACTATAAAGATAAAACCGGAGCAGAAATTCAAAGAGCTTTGGTAAATGCAGTCAAACAAACGTCAAATATAAAAGTTTTTGAAAATCATTTTGCTATAGAGCTGATAACACAACATCATCTAGGAGAAGAAGTGAAACGTTCCAGAAAAGATACAACTTGTTATGGTGCTTATGTTTTTGATGAAGAAAAAGATAAAATTTTTACAGTCATAGCAAAACAAACAATGATTGCTACAGGAGGTTGTGGAAATATTTATTTGAATACAACAAATCCTATAAGTATAACCGGAGACGGAATAGCAATGGTTTATCGGGCAAAAGGGCAAGTTGAAAATTTAGAATTTTTTCAATTTCACCCTACTGCTCTTTATAATCCTTCAGAAAAACCTTCTTTTTTAATTACGGAAGCAATGCGAGGAGAGGGAGCTATTTTACGAAATCATAGAAAAGAAGATTTTACAAAGAAATATGATAAAAGAGGTTCTTTAGCACCACGAGATATTGTAGCAAGAGCAATAGATAATGAAATGAAACTTTCCGGTGAAGATTTTGTATATTTAGATGCTCGTCATATTGATAAAGAACATTTAATGGAGCATTTTCCAACAATATATGCAAAATGTTTGGAGATAGGAATAAATATTAAAAATGATTTAATTCCGGTTACTCCTGCTGCTCATTATCTTTGTGGAGGAATTAAAACTGATGAATATGGAAATAGTTCTATAAAAAATTTGTTTGTAACAGGCGAAGCTGCTTGTACCGGACTTCATGGAGCAAACCGTTTAGCTTCAAATTCATTGCTTGAGGCAGTAGTTTTTGCTGCCAGAGCAGCTGAACAAGCACATTTTGCTGTTGAAGTAAATAATGAAATTATAGAAAAAATTCCGGATTGGGACGATTCCGGAACAATAAAAAATGAAGAATTAATATTAATTTCTCATTCTAAAAAAGAAGTTCAGCAAATTATGAGTAATTATGTTGGAATTGTACGAACAGATTTGCGTCTCCAAAGAGCTTTAAGTCGTTTAGAAATAATTTATAAAGAAACAGAAGATTTATTTAAAACATCAAAAGTAACAGTAAGTCTTTGTGAACTAAGAAATTTAATTAATGTTTCATATTTAGTAATTAAAATGGCAACTGCTCGGAAAGAATCTATAGGATTACATTATAATTCAGATTATCAAAACAATTAATAAATAAAATTTTATTTTGTTTTTATTATTTTTTATTGTAACTTTGACGTCTAAAATTTTATCTTATGAAAAAGTTATTTTTCTGTCTGATATCATTAGTAATATCAGTTAGTCTTTTTGCAGGGAAAGTATCTCCTGAAGTCGCACAACAAGTTGCTAAAGCTCATTATTTTCAAGCATTTAATAGAATAAAATCTTTGAATTGGAATAGTATGGATTTAAACTTAAAAATAGATCCAACAACATCTAATGATTTTAAATTTTATGTTTTTAATGTTGGAAAAGAAGAAGGATATGTCATTGTATCATCTGACGATGCAATTATCCCAATTTTAGCATATTCAGATAAAGGTGTTTTTAATGATAATAATATGGCTCCGGCTCAAAGAGAGTTTTATTCCTATTATAACTATTGTATAGAAGTAGTACAAAAACAACAAATTAATAATTCAAAATCAATGGATATTTGGCAACAATTATTAAATTTTGACCCAAAAAATCAGAATGAAATGAAAGCCGTAATAACTTCTCCGCTATTGTTAGACGGTATTGAATGGGATCAGAGTTATCCATATAATAGTGCTTGTCCTAAAAAGAATGGCAATTTGTCTGTAACGGGTTGTGTCGCAACAGCTATGTGCCAAATAATGAAATATTGGAACTGGCCGGCACAAGGAGCTGGAATTGTAAATCATCCAAGTTCTCAAAATGGAGGTTTTGGTAATATATCTATTAATTTTGCAAATCAAACTTATGATTGGGGAGCTGTGCCCGACAAAGCGTCAAACGTTGTTAATGAAGAATTAGGAAAAATAAATTATCATGCAGGAGTAGCTGTACGTATGCATTGGGATCCTGACGGATCTTCTTCAACAACAGTAAATATAGTTACTGCTTTAAAAAATAATTTCAGATATGCTTCTTCAGTTACATCTAAAGAAAGAAATTCTTACACTGATGCTAATTGGAAAAATCTGATTATTGCAGAACTAGACGCAAAACGACCGATAGTTTATTCAGGACATCCAACAACAGGAGTCGGACATGCATGGAATTGTGATGGATACCAAATTCAAAGCTATGGTGATTATTTTCACATGAACTGGGGCTGGGGTGGAAATGGCGATTTATATTGTCATATAGATACTTTAGTTTCTATATCTTCTCAAACAGGAATTTATGACAATTTTAATGTTGGTAATACCATTATTATTGGTATTAAACCTAATTCTGAATTTCAATATGGCTGTATTAATAATTATGTAACAAGACCAGACATAGAAGGTTCTTTTAGTAATGGTAGCTATGGAAATAACTATGAAAATAATTTGAATTGTACATATTTAATTTCTGCTTGTGGAGGAGAAATTACACTGAAATTTTCAAAATTTAATTTGGCATCCGGTGATAGAGTAAAAATTTACACCAATTCATTAACAGAAGACAATTTGGTTGATACTTACGATATGAATAATATACCAAGTCCAAGTACTTCCAAAGCATATTTTTCAAGTAATGTTTATATTAATTTTACTACAGATGGAAACGAAACCGCAGAAGGTTGGAGAGTAAACTATTCGGTAAAAACTTGTTCAGCCACTCAAGTTGTTTTAACTGATAAAACAGGCAGTATAGATGTTTATAGTGCAGATTGTCTTTATAAGAAAAGTTTAAATTGTGTTTGGAATATTGCTCCGGAAGGGAATATTAAATCCATACATTTTAGTTTTGACAATTTTTCGCTTGCAAACAAAATTTCTGACAAAGTTGAAATATATAGTAAATGGCCTTTAGTCCCTACAAATTCCCTCTATTCATTCGATTATTCAAATCCACCTTCAGGAACATACAATTATGAAGGAGATACTGTTTTTATTAGATTTCGGTCTTCTAATGATACTCCGGGGGCATCTGGTTGGAAAATTTCTTATACTACTACTACTACTACTGATACTACAGCAGGTATTAATTCAAACGATTTTAATAAATTCAATTTGCAAATTTTCCCTAATCCTTCAAGCTCTAATGATATTACAATTTCTTTAGATTCAGAATTAAATTCAAATACTACTTTTTCAATAGTAAATGTTTTAGGTGAAGTTATTTCTTATAAATCGATTAAATTGCAAAACGGAAAAAATCGACTCTCTTTAAAAGATATTACATCTAAAAATCTTAATGACGGAATGTATTACCTAAATATTAAAACAAACTCATATACACAAAATGCTAAGTTTTTGATTGTAAATTAAGCATAAAAGTTTATAAAATCAAAAAAGAGGCTATCTGAAAAAAGTCTCTTTCTTGATTTTTAAATAGCTCCATTCTGATATTAGAAATTTAACCCGCATCGGGCGAAGTCTCCTATATTAAAAAAAATCAAAATAATTTATATAAAAAACAGGAATCGAATAATGCCAATGCGGATTAAATTTCTAATATCAGAATTAAAATACACCAAATTAAACTTTTTATTGTAATTTTGTCTATTATTTTATAATTCAGAATAAATGAAAAAAACATTCTTTGTTTTAGCTATTATGTTATGTAGCTATTTCGTGTTTTCACAACAAAACCAACAAGTTAAAATCGGAAAAATAAGTGGTCGTATCTTCGATAAAGATACAAGAGAATCTTTACTTTACACAAATGTTATAGTTTATAACTTGAAAGATTCAACTATTGTTGATGGAATGATGACAGATGAAAGAGGAGATTTTGATTTTAATAACATTACGGTTGGAAATTTCTATATAAAAATAATTTCGTTAGGATATGAGACTAAAACAATCAATGAGCTTAAAATTTCAAAAGAAAACTCTTATATAAATCTTGGGAAAATTTATATTTCGAAATCGGTCGAAATGTTAGGAGAAGTAACTATTGAAGAGCAAGTTAACGATGTTGATTATAAGCTTGATAAAAAAGTTATACACATAAATCAGGATATTGTTTCAGCAGGACAAACAGCGGTTGAAGTTTTGGAAAATGTTCCATCGGTAACAACAGATATCGACGGAAATGTATCGTTACGAGGAACAGAAAGTTTTTTAGTTTTAATTGATGGACGCCCGAGTCCTTTGCAAGGAAGTGAAGCGCTGCAACAAATTCCTGCAGGTTCTATAGAAAATATTGAAATCATTACAAATCCTTCTGCAAAATATGCCGCAGATGGCGTTGGTGGAATTATTAATATTGTTTTAAAGAAAAATCAACGAAAAGGTTACAATGGACAAATAGCTGCAAATTATGGTTCGTTCAATTCTTTTGGAGGAAATGCTTTGTTCAATTTCAGAACTAATAAATTTAATTTTTTTGTTGGTGCTGATATTAATTCGCGTAACAATAAAGGTAAAGGATTTTCTAAAAGAGAAACTTATATAAATTCTGATACAACGATGTTTATAGAAAATAATTCGGAAAATCAAAGAAAAGGTTTGATGTGGAATGCAAGAGCCGGATTCGATTATTATATTACTGATAATGACATTATTACAATATCAGGAAAATATAATCAAAATAATCGTGGTGGCGAATCGGAAGACAGATATTCTAATTATTTTACAGATTTTGACAATAAACGATTTAATGATTTATTTTATATTTCCAATAATTTTTCCAATTCAAAAGGTAGCTTTTTTAATGGTGATATAAATTATTTAAGAAAATTTAAAAAAGAAGGACATGAATTGCAAACTTATTTTAATTTTTCATCTGAAAATAATAAATCGTTAAGTAATTTTGCAAAAACTGATTCTGATTCTGATTTTAATAAATATAATTCTGACGAAGAATCTTATCAAACCCGAACAGATTATTCAGGACAAACTTATTCAGGAAAAATTGATTACACACTTCCGCTTTTTGAAGAAGGTAAACTTGAAGCGGGTTGGGAAATGAAATATTCTACACGAAATAACGATTATAATTATCAAACAAAAATAGGTGATAATTGGAACAACGACCCGCTCAAACATAATCCATATACATTTAAAAATGATGTACAATCGGCTTATGTGATTTTTTCTAATATTTGGAATAAATTAGGTTATCAGGTTGGAATAAGGGCAGAATTAACAGATAGAAATTTTATTCAAACCGAAAAAAATACGGAATGGCCATATAAAAAAATCGACTATTTCCCTTCTGTTCATTTGTCTTATCAATTACCAAAAGATATGGAAATTATGGCAAGTTATAGCAGGAGATTACGCCGTCCGGATAGTCGATTGTTAGACCCGTTTGAAGAAATTCAAGATGCAAATAATATCCGTCAGGGAAATCCACTTTTGGCACCGGAATATACAAATTCTGTTGAAGTGAATTTTCAAAAAAAAATAAAGAGTCATTTTCTGTCTGCTGAAATTTATGCACGTCAAACCAATGATAAAATGGATAGAATAACAATGATTCACCCGCTTTATGATAGTATTCAAATCTCAACATCGGAAAATATTGGGAAAGATTTGTCGATTGGAACTGAGTTAATGGCTAATATTAATATTTTTAAATGGTGGAATTTTAACCTTACAGGCAATTTGTTTTACTATCAAATTCTTTCAGATAAATATGACAACAAACAATCGTTTTCGTGGAATGTTCGTCTAAATAATACATTCAGAATAACTAAATGGGGAACAATGATACAGTTTGGAGGATTTTATATGGCTCCTTCAATTACTGCCCAAGGCAAACGATTTGGTTCTTTTGTGTCAAATTTTGGACTTCGTCAAGATTTCTTTAATAAAAAATTATCTGTAAGTTTTAATTTACGAGATATTTTTAGAACAGGAAAATGGAGAAATGAAACTACTACTGATAGATTTTATTCATATTCTGAAAACTCAAGATATAGTCCAACTTTCAATATATCAGTTACCTATAAATTAAATGATTTCAAAATCAGAAAAGAAAAATCATCAAGTATAGAAACTTATTCTGGCGAAGATGAAAATTAACAAACATTGAGCAAAATCATCAATATCAAAAAAAAATCAAAATATTTTGCATAAAAAAAGGGTAAAAAATAGGGACACACATATTTTATGGGGATAAGCAAAAATAAATTCTAAAAAACAAGAACTAAAAAATTTATTTGAAAAGCAGAAAACATTTTTTTTTGATATATTTTTTCATTTTTTCCAAAAAAATACTCGAACTTATAGATAACTTTTCGGATAATTATATTTTTTTTCATCAAAATACTTCAATTTTTGTTGAAATTATATATAAAAAAGTGTTATATTTGTAAAATTATTAATATGAAAACAAATATAATAATAATTTTAATATTAGCAATAATTCTTACATTCTCGTCTTGTAAAAAGGTTGATGAGAGAATTATAGGAGTGTGGAATTGTCAGACTTATACAAATTTACCACAGGAAACAACTATTTTTACTTTTTTAGAAAACGGACATTTAGTTGTAAAAGTTAACAACATAAATTCTGCAAATAATCCTTTTATAGATACATGTAGATACTCTGTTATTCAAACAGCATTAAAAAAACAAATTGATATTTCAGAATCCGGAGAAATTCCTTATTTCGGCTCGTTAAATGGGAAATATAAAGTTTACAAATATCGAAATGATATTTTGATTTTGCATCGGCTTGAATTTGAAAATGGAGAAACTGCCGGTTCGTACAAACGCCTTGAAATGATGCGGGCAGATTAATATGGCAAGATTAAAAACTGTATTTATATGTCAGAATTGTGAATATGTTTCGCCAAAATGGGCAGGCAAATGTCCGAACTGCGGAAGTTGGAATTCTTTTATTGAAGATGTTGAAGAAGTTGGAAATAATTCAAAACAACAATCGGCAATTTCAGCAGTTATCTCAGGAAATCCTATAAATGTAAATGAAATTGCTAATAAAGAACAGCATCGGATTGTACTTTCTTTTTCAGAATTTAATCGAGTTTTAGGTGGCGGATTAGTTTTGGGATCTTTGATACTTTTAGGCGGAGAACCCGGAATCGGAAAATCTACTTTAATTCTTCAAACGGTTTTAAATCTTGAAAATGTACCTGTTCTTTATATCTCAGGAGAAGAAAGTGAAACTCAAATAAAACTTCGTGCCGATAGAATTGGAGTCAAAAATAATAAATGTTTTATTTATAATGAAACAAATATTGAAAGAATTTTAGCAACTATAAAAAAAACATCACCGGAAATTGTTGTAATTGATTCAATACAAACCGTTTCATCTGAAAATTTGACTTCATTACCCGGAACAATTTCTCAAATTCGCCAATGTACGGCTCAATTGCAAGAATATGCAAAATCTTCAAATATTCCGATTATATTAATTGGACATATAAATAAAGAAGGCGAAATTGCCGGTCCAATGTCGTTAGAGCATATTGTTGATACGGTTTTACAATTTGAAGGTGATCATAACCATTATTATCGTTTGTTGCGTCCGAAGAAAAATCGTTTTGGTTCAACTTATGAAATTGGAGTTTTTGAAATGCTTTCAGAAGGGTTAAATGAAATAATTGATCCCGGAAATATTCTTCTGTCCGGCGAAAAATCCGATTTAAGTGGCGTTGCTTTTGGAACAACTATTGAAGGGTCACGTACTCTAATGATTGAAATTCAATCTTTAGTGGGAAACTCTGTTTATCCTGCTCCTCAGCGTACGGCGACAGGTTTTGATTTAAGACGATTCCAAATGCTTGTAGCAGTTATTGAAAAAAGATTAGGTTTGAAATTAACTCAAAAAGATGTTTTTCTGAACATTGCCGGCGGTATGAAAATTTATGACCCTGCTGCTGATTTAGCAGTAATTGCTGCAGTAATTTCTTCTTTTTTTGATATTAATATCAAAAATAATACTTGTTTTATTGGAGAAGTAGGACTTTCAGGACAAATTCGACCGGTATCTTTTATTGAAAAACGAATTTCAGAAGCAACTCGACTTGGTTTTTCTAAAATTTTTATTTCTTCTGCGAATAAAACAGAAATTAATAATGCAAATATTATTGTAGTGAGAGATGTAAAGGAATTTACGGAAAGATGTTTTAAATAAAAATTTTGATTATAATAACAAGAGCTGTCCAAAAAGTATTTTGGCAGTTTTTTAATAAAAAAATTATAATCTCGAACTCATGCCAAACAATTACCATAATATTTAAAATGGAAAACAATTTTTTTTAATAATATTAGGTATTTATAATTAAAATTTTCTTAAAAAACAAAAGATACAACATATTAATTATCAACAAATTATACTATTTTAATGTGTTATTCCTGTGATTATAGAAAATTCAGTGCATCGGTCTATTTTTTTATACACGTTTTACAATATAAGTCTTTCATTTTAGTATTAATAAACATTTGTTTTGAAAGTTTATCTCCTTTGAAAAGATTGCAGAAATAATCCGGATTTTGTTCTTTTATTTTTTGAGCAGCTAAGACGAAATGATTGGAGTTAAATTTATCTGTAATTTTGGAACATAGTGTTACATAAGTACTTATAAATTCAAAAGGAACATTTTCTTGTAAAACAAATGGCTCTAATAGTTGAGCAGCATAATCGTAGTCGTTATGAACGATAAAAATTGTTGCTAATTTCAGCGAATTATTCCATGATAATTCATCAAAATGGATAATTTCTTTAATTTTTGTCAGACATTTTTTCATTATCGGATTGTTATAATCCAAAGAATCTTTGTAATTATTCATAATTTGATATTGCAGTTCGATATTTATCAAATCTACTAAATTTACTGCTAACGAAGTGTTATAAAGTCGGTCTATTCTTTTTTGAATGTTGTCTTGTAAATTTTCGTCTTTTAAATCAGACATTTCTGTTTCGCAAATAATATCATTATACTCAACATAAATATTTGTATTATCAAGTTGATTTAATATGTTAATTTTTTCAAGATATTCTTCATCAAGAGGTTCCATGAAAGCGAATTGAGTTAGCCAAATTTTATTCATATTTAAACCTACGTATTTTTTCCCTTGTGGAATTTTCATATCTGTAATTGCATTAGAGTTATAAATATCTTCTACAACTCGTTTAATAATATATTTTTGGATAGAAAGTGCTAAATCTAAATTTTCGGCTTCTACCGCATTATTGAATTGTTTAAGAACATAATCTTGTTCTTTATCTCCATCGGCATTATATGTTACCCAAATAGTAATGTTTGCATATCTGTGATTTTTCAAAATATTTTCCATCTGTTTTGCATGCTGATTTACATATTCAACAGCTTCATTAAAGTTCATTGATGCAACTTTTTCAAATTCTGTATTTATCACATCTTTTTTAAGATCTTCAAAATTTGCAGCTGTGATTATGGAATCTACAATACTTGCGTTTTGATTTGCTTCAAATGCTTTGACTATATTTTGTGCACGTTTTTTTTGTAACTCTTCATTTTGATTTTGAGTCCCTTCGAGTGATGAAAAAGTTTCAATGAGAATTTTATTTATAATAAAATCCGGTTCATTCAATGCTTTTATCACGGGAATCATTTCTTCCGGATTATAATTGTATTTTGATTGTTCAAAATTAATTTTAAAATCAAATTTTGTTGATGTAGCAACCGGTACATATTTATTACTTGCGACAGGTTCAATAGTATCCGGCAATAAGGTGATTTTTGGAACAAAATCATAAATTTTCTTATTGATATAAGATTGCGGAATGTCTGCACAAATTCGTTTTCCTTTCACAACAATTAAATTATATTCCAAATTATTAGCATTTGTAAAATTTTCCGGCAATTTTCCCAAATTTACTTTTAGTTTTGTGATTTTGTTTCGTTTTCCTTCACCTTCTGCTAAATTATTTTTATATAATTTTTTTGTATAAATTGGTTTTGTTGGAATTCCAATAGTAATTTTAGTATTATCGGAAGGTACTTCTATGGAAGAACAATCTTGATATTTTTCTGTTTCAACTATATCAACAGCTAATCCATCTTTACTATCTTTGATTAATCTTTTGATTTTTTTTAAATCATTATATGAAAAAATAATATCATTATTTTCATTTATTTCTATACCTTTTTGCAGATCAACGACATTTGGCATTTTATTTGTGGCTTTTATACATATTTTACTATCAAATGGCTTTAATCTGCCTTTTGCCTTAACACTAGATGGAGTTTTCAATGAATTGTAGTTGCCAATATACATTGACGCGTATATTTTTTTACCGCTTTCATCAAGTTTTCCAAAAATTCCTGCAAAGAAATATTTTTGAGAAGTCAATTCTTTTAGTAATTTTCCATTTGTCCATCTGTCAAGAATTTGAGTACAAAGATTATCGTAAGAAATAAATTCGTTTGATAATCTGATAGTTATCTTTGCCACAAA
This sequence comes from Bacteroidales bacterium, assembly GCA_031284905.1. Taxonomy (GTDB): domain Bacteria; phylum Bacteroidota; class Bacteroidia; order Bacteroidales; family ML635J-15; genus Bact-19. The sequence continues at coordinate 2,758 of JAITXI010000136.1, read as the reverse complement.
TTCTGTTCCGACACCTGAACCGCCTTCTGTAATAAGTCTGTTTGCAATGTCTTCGGTTGAAACTTCTTGTAATAAAGCCATTTCTTCGGCATGAGTTTTAGCTGTTTTTACAAAAAAATCATTTATCTCAAAACCTTCGATTTTTAATGAGTCCATAAAATTATTAATTTTATAAATCATTATTTCTTGAAATAAATTATTATTAAAAACTTCCGGATTAATCGGAGAATTACTGTAAATTCCATCTACCATAAAAATTTTGTCTTTATTTTGACTAAATAAAACAGTGTTTGAAAAGAGTATTGCTATAATAAAAAAACAATAAAATTTATTCATAATTTAAGTATAGTTTTTTAGTTGATAAAATTTTCTACAATAATAATAAAATATTTTATAAAATTAAGAAAAAAGTTTATATTTTTGTAAAAAAAAAATAAAATTGGGGAATATCAGGATTGATAAATATTTGTGGGCTGTTCGGATTTACAAAACGAGGAATTTTTCGACCGAAGAATGTAAAAAAGGGCATATTTTTGTCAATGGAAATGAAATTAAACCGTCAAAAGTTGTAAATATTAATGATATTATTGAAATAAAATTTCAAAATATTATCCGAAAATTTACAGTTTTAGATGTAATTGAAAATCGCGTTTCGGCAACATTAGCAAAAAATGCAATTTTAGAAACAACATCTGCCGAAGAATTAGAAAAATTGAAATTAATAAAAATTAATAATTTAATGTTTCCCGAACGTCCTACAAAAAAAAATCGCAGATTAATAGAAAATTTTTTAAATAATAAAGATTTATGATTATTGCAGAACAAAAAAAACAAGATAATATTATTGAATATATTATTTATATGTTTCAAATTCAAGATATTTTAAGAGCAAATAATTTTGAAATTGAAAAAATTAACGATTTGATTATTAATAAGTATAATATTTCTGAAACTGAAAAGAAAATTGTACGAAATTGGTATGAAAATTTAATAAATTTAATGTATGAAGATAAAATTACTGTTTCGGGAAATCTGAAATTTTTAAATAATTTAATGACCGAACTGAATAATTTGCATAAAGTATTATTATCAGACGAACATAACTTAAAACATGCAGAATTGTATCGCTGGGCAAAACCAAATATTAATGAATTTAAAGAATTGTCAAAATCAAATTCGGAAAATGAGATTGAAATTTGTATCAACGCATTATATTCGTTATTTTTATTGCGATTACAGAAAAAAGCAATTTCAGACAACACAATGATGGCAATGCAAACATTCAGCAATTTGTTAGCAAATATTGCGTTGGTTTACAAGTGTCTTGCCCTGAAATAGGTTTACACAAAAAGAATCAAAATGGACAAAAAAAGTAAAGTTATTTTAGGATTGGAATTATCGTAGAGAAGTCAAAAAAAAAGTAGTAATGACTTCTCAAAGGAAGAAAAATTAACAATTATTAATGATTGTCTAATCTCTGGTGATATTAATAACCTGAGTTCGGGATAAGCAATACAAAAAAATTTGGTAAATATGTAAATTTTCATTATATTTATTGTTGAAAAGCAAATAATTAAATAAAGATTATGAGCATAGTTACCAAATTTTTTGTATTGCAGACGATTTTTGCAAAGAGTTTAACAGTGAAATCGAAAAATACAAACAATTATACTAAACTGCTATTAAATTTGAAAGAAAAGAACAACAAGCACGAGAATTATTGTTGTTTTATTAAAATCTAAATTTCTTTTCTGCTAATTTTATTAACCTTGTATTTGAGGGTAAGACTTTATATGATTATTTGAAAAATATTGTTTAATCTTACTTACCTATGATAGCAATTTAATATTAGATGCGGAGGCTTTAAAAAAGTACATACAATTAAATGTGCTATATCAATAATTTCTAAAACATAGCTTTTTTATTGAATTTTTGTAATAAAATGTAAATTATTTAATAGAAAATCTATTAATTTTTACTCAATTAAATTCTTATAATTCAGATATCTATTATAAATTCTATTTGCGAAAACTACTCCAACAACAGCGTTACATTTGCCTCTTAAAACAACTGAATCGTTATAATAATCAGGGTTTGAAAGATTTTCTAAAAAATATGAGAGTGTATTCCAGCTATAAGTATCTGTGGTAGAAAATTTTTCCGATAGTCGAATGGCGTCTTCGATGTGAGATAATCCGATATTATAGGCTGCCAGACTTAATTTTATTCTTGAAAGTGAATCTGGAATTTCAGTTTTAAGTTGTTGATTTATAGTATTTAATAATCCTATTCCGGCTTTTATTTGAGAAGCAACATTTAAACTTGTGTCAAAAGCGTATAAATCGTAATTGTAGGGGAGGAGTTGCATTAAACCGAAAGCTCCGGAGGTTTTATTTTTGGCGTTAGGATTAAATCTGGATTCTTCATATATCAAAGCTGAAATAAATCGCCAATCCCAATTTTGACAGTGTTTTTTTATTATTTCATCAAATTGACTAATATTTTTTCCAAATTGTGAAAAATAATTATTTCTGAGATTAATTTTTTGAAAATATTGTGTTAAATAATCATTTTTGTTTTTATATTGTTTTGTTTGTTGATAATTTTTGTACCATGAATTTATCGAATCTAATAGTATTTCTGATTTTGAATCAACAATCCAACATGACGTTATTGAAAAATTTAGCGAACTGTCTATTGTAAAATTTTGATAATATTTTTTTAGATTATTTGCTAAATTTATTTCTGAAAGTGAAAT
>JAITXI010000017.1 GCA_031284905.1 Bacteroidales bacterium | reverse complement strand
CATCCAATACGCCACTCCAAACTACCTGACCGGCAGGCAATTTAACCTCAAATTGATTGTTGATTTTAAGTGATAGCGAGAGTTTTTACAATTTATCTATTCAATCAGAATATTTATTTTTTTTTGCAATATAAAACTAAAAAAATAGTATTTTTGCAACCTTAAAAATAAAAACTGAAGAAATGCTTTTTAATTCACTTCCATTTGCCATTTTTTTACCAATAGTTTTTGCTATTTATTGGTCTATTGCCAAAAATGTAAAAGCGCAAAATATTTTTTTACTTGCGGCAAGTTATTTCTTTTATGGATGGTGGGATTGGAAAATTTTACTTTTGCTTGTAATTTCAACGCTTGTGTTTTATGGTTTGGGTATTGCTATTTCCAATGCGCAAAGTCAAAAAAAGAAAAGTTTATTTACTACACTCGGCGTTATTTTCGGTATTACAACACTTATTTATTTTAAATACGCAAATTTTTTTATTTCGTCGTTCAAAGAACTATTCGAAAGCATTGGACTTCAAAGCAATCTACATACTTTTAATATTCTTGTTCCGATTGGAATTAGTTTTTATACATTTCGCTTATTGAGTTATGTAATTGATATTAACAGAGGAAAATATGAGCCAACGCAGGATATTATAGCATTTTCTGCTTATGTTGCATTTTTCCCTTCTATTCTTTCCGGACCTATCGACCGACCAAATTCACTTATTCCACAACTGCAACAGAAACGCATCTTTAATTATGCACTTGCGGTTGATGGATTGCGACAAATTCTTTGGGGATTGTTCAAGAAAATGGTTATTGCCGATAATTGCGCCACTATTGCCAATCAAATTTTTGATAATTCCGCTAATTATTCAGGAAGTACGCTGATTATGGGTGCAATTTTTTATACATTTCAACTATATACAGACTTCTCAGGATATTCAGATATGGCGATTGGAGTAGCGAAACTGTTGGGTTTTCGTTTAATGAAGAATTTCAATTATCCGTTTTTTGCACAAAATATCGCTGATTTCTGGCGTAGATGGCATATTTCGCTCACTTCATGGCTAACGGATTATGTGTTTATGCCACTGAATGTGGAATGGAGAGACGCGGGGAAATTTGGAATGATGTTAGCGATTATTGTTAATTTTGCTATTTGTGGATTATGGCACGGTGCTAATTGGACATTTGTATTATGGGGTTGCTATCATGGATTTCTTTTTATTCCTCTTATACTAACAGGGGCGATGTTCAAAAAAACGAAAATAGAAAGCTATAAATGGGGACTTCCAAAACTACAGACTTTATGCCGAATGTTGCTTGTTTTCTTTCTGGTAGTCATAGGTATGATACTTTTTCGGGCTGAAAGTATTGCTCATGCTTGGGAGTATATTTCAGAAATTTTTTCGCCGTCGCTGTTTACGATGCCGGGAAATGGTCTTAGTATGACTCAGGGAACTATCTTTATTTTTGCTTTTGTGTTAATAGAATGGTTTGGCAGAGAAAATCAGTATGCCATTGAAAAATTAGGAATAAAATGGAAACGTTTATTTCGTTGGTTTTTTTATTCTTTTCTTGTGTTTATGATTGCTATGTTTATGAAGACAGAAGACATCCCTTTTATATACTTTCAATTTTAATTATGAAAACGTTTATCAAATCAATCGTAAAATTTGTTCCCTTTTGTCTAATAACATACATTATTTTGTTTATTGCATTGGGAACTTTTCCTTCAAAATATTTAACATCTAATCTTAATTATTATATTGGCTCTCTTGGAGGGCATCTTTATTCCAGATTAAAAGAAGTAAATGAATTTAACAACGTAGATATTTTATTTTTAGGTTCTTCTCACGCATGCCGAAGCTTTGACCCTCGGGTATTCGAAGAAAATGGATTTACAAGTTTTAATTTAGGGTCGAGTGGGCAAACACCATTACAAACTGAAGTTCTTTTGAATAGATACTTAAAAAAATTGAATCCGCAATTAATTATTTATGAAGTTTATCCGAAACCTTTTTGTTATACCGGAGTAGAGCCTGCATTTGATATTATTTCCAACGATAAAAATGATTTATACTCAATAGATATGGCATTGAAAATTAATAATTTCAAAGTATATAATACGTTAATTTATGGGCTATTTAGAGACTTTTTTAATTTAAACGCATCGTTTAAAGAGGAAAAAACAAAGGGAGATAATACTTATATATCAGGAGGTTACGTCGAGACAAAAATTGCATATTATAAAAATGAAAACATTTATACGGAAAATAAATGGGGATTTAATGCAACTCAATTTAAGGCGTTTGAAAGAATAATTTCAATTTTCAACGAGAACAATATTGATTTTATTTTAGTAATTGTTCCTTTCCCTGCGTCTCTATACAACAGTTATATAAACAATTATGAATTTGATTCTATAATGAATAATTATGGGAAGTATTACAATTACAATGAAATTATGCATTTAAATGACTCATTAGATTTTTATGATAACAATCATTTAAATCAAATTGGAGCAGAAAAACTTTCCCGGAAATTAGCAAACGATATTAAAGAGCAAAATTTGTATAAACATTAAGCAATACGGTTACTCACACAATTTATCAATAAAAAGAGTGCCGCGCAGATGGTCGTACTCGTGCTGAAAAATTACTGCTGTAAAGCTTGTCAGACGACTATAGCCTGTAAGTTTTTCGGTAATTTTCTCCCCATTTTGGTTAAGATACTCCACCTCCACCCAAGGATAACGCTGCGAATTGCCCGAAAAATCAGGAATCGACAAGCAGCCGTC
>JAITXI010000180.1 GCA_031284905.1 Bacteroidales bacterium | reverse complement strand
CATTTGTTTCCAAACATAAAACACGAATGGGTTTTTGAATTAAAATATATTAAAGAAACAGAAAGTCGAAAGAAAAAAGTTATAGAAACAAAAAAGCAAGAAGCTGTTTTACAACTTCAGAAATATACAACTTCAAATTATTTCAAAGATAGAACTGATGTGAGATTTATTGCCGTAGTTTTTATTGGAAAAAAAGATTTTGTTTCGGAAGAAGTGTTGTAGTTATTTGGAAGTGTAAAAAAAAACTTATGAGAAATTAATAAAATGTAAAAAAGTTTAAATATTTTTTTTAAATTTGTAAAATAAAACAAAAATGAATTTATTAGAACATTTTATAGGAAAAATAATGGTTGTAAAAAATTTTCGCTACATAGAAAAGTTGAAATTTCTCATTATAAAAAAACTAATAATTGTAAAATTTCAAAATAATGTATGTAAAGATGTTATAAGTAACATCTCCACTAAATCTAAAATCTAAAATTTAAAATAAAATGAACTTATTAGAACAAATAAAAGAAAACGCAAAAAATAATATAAAGCGTATTGTATTGCCGGAAGGAATAGAAAAAAGAACACTAATAGCTGCGGATCAGGCTTTTGAAGAAAAATTAGCTGAAATTATTTTAATAGGAAACCCTGATGAAATAAAAAAAATGGCTATAGAAAATAATTTAAAAAATATTGATAAAATTAAAATTGTTGATCCAAAAAATCATGAAAAGAAACAACAATATGTAAATTTATTGTTTGATTTGAGGAAAAGTAAAGGTTTAACAATTGAAGCTGCTGAAAAATTAACTGAAGATCCATTATATCTTGGTGTTTTGATGATTAAGTCTGGAGATGCTGATGGAGAAGTTGCCGGTGCCGGAAATGCAACAGGTGATGTTTTGCGTCCTGCTTTTCAAATTGTGAAAACTTTACCGGGGATAAGTGTAGTTTCAGGTGCTTTTGTAATGATTTTAAAAGATAAAGAATTTGGAGAAGACGGAATTATGGTTTTTGCTGATTGTGCAGTTCATCCAAATCCCACAGCAAGTGAACTTGCAGAAATCGCTGTTATGACAGGAAAAACTACAAGAGCTATTGCAGGTTTTGAACCAAGAATTGCAATGTTGAGTTTTTCAACAAAAGGAAGTGCAAAACATGAAATGGTAGATAAAGTTGTAGAAGCTACAAAATTGGCTAAACAAATGGCTCCGGATATGCAAATTGATGGAGAATTACAAAGTGATGCTGCAATAATTCCTTCAATTGGTGAAAGTAAAGCTCCTGGGAGTAAAATCGCAGGACATGCAAATGTTCTGGTTTTCCCAACTCTTGAAACCGGAAATATTGCTTATAAACTTGTTCAACGTATTGCTCATGTTGAAGCTATCGGACCAGTTTTGCAAGGAATGGCTGCGCCGATAAACGATCTTTCAAGAGGTTGTTCTGTTAGTGATATTGTGAATTTAATTGCAATTACGGCAAATCAAGCAGCTAATATGTAAATGATAAAAACTGTTTTTCTGTTTGAAGTTTGACTGTTTCACTTATAGAACTTAAGAAAAGAGACTAACGAGGAACGGGCGAAAGTGAAAAATGATAATTGACAAAAATAATAAATAATATCTGAAATACGTTCATGTAACGTATCATAAAAAGAATAAAAAATTAAATTATGAATATACTAGTTTTAAATTGTGGAAGTTCTTCGATAAAATATCAACTTCTTGATATGTCTGGAGAACCTGAATTAAAAGCCAAAGGTTTAGTAGAACGTATTGGTTTGGAAAAAGGTATTTTAACTCATAAAACTCAAAGTGGATTAAAATTTGAAATAGAACAAGCAATTCCTGAGCATACTGTTGGGATTAAATTGGTTTTGGCTGCTTTAACTGACGAAAAACACGGAGTTATCAAATCTTTAAACGAAATTAAAGCTGTTGGTCATCGTGTTGTTCATGGTGCAGAAGATTTTTGCGAAAGTATTGTGATTAATTCTGAAGTAATTAAAAAAATTGAAGAATGTTGCAATATTGCACCTTTACATAATCCTGCAAATTTGTTGGGAATAAATGCAATCTTAGCTGTTTTGCCAAATGTTCATCAAGTTGCGGTTTTTGATACTGCTTTTCATCAAACAATGCTCCCCAAAGCGTTTATTTATCCTGTTCCTTATGAAACTTACAAAAAATATCAGTTTCGCCGTTATGGTTTTCATGGAACAAGTCATAAATTCGTTGCGGAAAAAGCATGTAATATCTTGGGCTGGGATATAAAATCAAAAAAAATTATTACATGCCATTTAGGAAACGGAGCTTCTATTTGTGCTATTGAAAACGGAAAATCTGTTGATACTTCCATGGGATTTACTCCTGTTGAAGGTTTAGAAATGGGAACTCGTGTTGGCGATATTGACCCTGGTGCGCTTTTGTTTTTGATGGAAAAAGAAAATATGGACTTAAAACAAGCTAATAATTATATCAACAAAAAATCCGGAATGTTAGGAGTTTCCGAAGGAATTTCAGATATGCGTGATATTATGAAAGCTGCTGACGAAGGAAATAATAATGCTAAATTGGCTTTCGATATTTTTATTTACAGAGTTAAGAAATATATCGGATCTTATATCGCTGCAATGAACGGCGTTGATTTAATTATTATGACCGGAGGAATTGGCGAAAATGCTTTTAGAGTTCGTAAAGAAGTTTTCCAAAATATGGAATTTTTAGGAATAGATTTCGACGAAAAAGCAAACGACCAATTATTTGGACAAGATAAAATTATTAGCACAGACTATTCAAAAATAAAAGTGATGACTATCACAACAGACGAAGAACTTGTTATCGCAACAGATACTTTACATCTGATTTCATAAATTTTTATTGTTTCATATTTCATAACGACGGCAGAGAATAATATTCTCTGCCATTTTTTTTATTTTATAAATGTATAAAAATATGTCATTATGTCAGTTTGAAGTAATGGCACATATTCCTGAAAAATTCAAATTAAATTTGCAAATAAAAAACAAGTTGTATCTTACAGAAAATTTCAGAAAGCAAAATGACTGTTTTCAAAAAAAATATTATTTCAAATTTAAAGCAGTTGCTGTTGTATTTTATTGATTATCTGTCGATTACCTTTCAGTGCCCTCAAATCTACTCATTATCAGCGACTCTCACAATATGGGACAGACGTATTTTATGGGGAGAAAGCAAAAATATTGTGAAGTCTAAAGAGGAAAAAAGCGTTATCAGACACACCTCTTAAATTAGCCCTGAAGAGTTTTATTTTAGCATTAAACG
>JAITXI010000178.1 GCA_031284905.1 Bacteroidales bacterium | reverse complement strand
CGTTTAATGCTAAAATAAAACTCTTCAGGGCTAATTTAAGAGGTGTGTCTGATAACGCTTTTTTCCTCTTTAGACTTCACAATATTTTTGCTTTCTCCCCATAAAATACGTCTGTCCCGCTTTGTCCCCATAAAATACGTCTGTCCCCAATTTTTTATTGTTATATACAAATAAGATGATTAATAGTGTATTAAAGAGCTAACATTTATATCTTTATCAAAATTTTTTGTTCCTTCTAAAAAGTCTAATTCAACAATAAAATTCAGATATATTTTTTTTACATTGAATTTTTTTACGAGTTCGCAAGCTGCTTTCATAGTTCCGCCCGTTGCTAATAAATCGTCATGAATTAATACAATGTCATTTTCATTTAATGCATCTTTGTGAATTTGAATGGTATCAATACCATATTCTTTTTCATAGCTAACCTCCATAACATTTGCAGGTAATTTTCCTTTTTTGCGAATTGGAACGAATCCAACGCCTAAGCGATTTCCTAAAATTGGAGCCATTATAAATCCTCTTGATTCTATGCCGATTATTTTTGTGATTCCTTTATTTTTATATAAATCGTACATATTGTCTTCAAAGAATTTCATACAATCAGGATTTTTGAAAGCTGTGGTTAAATCTTTAAAAATTATCCCTTCTATTGGAAAATCTTTTATATCTCTAATATTTTGTTTTATTTCTGCGATTGTCATATTTTTTTATATTAGAGAAATTATTTTAGTCCAAATTCTTTTTTGATTTTATCAATATAGTCAAGTTTTTCCCAAGTGAATAATTCAACTTCTTTATCAATTGGCTTTTTGTAGTTATTGAAATGTTTTGTTACGATTTTGTTTTCACGACCAAAATGTCCATAAGAAGCTGTTTCTGAATAAATTGGGTTTCTTAATTTTAGTCTTTCTTCGATTTCTTTTGGTTTTAATGGGAAAATTTCTTCAATTTTTTTTGATATTTCAGAATCTGAAAGTTTTACTTTGGAAGTTCCATAGGTGTTTACAAATATTCCGACAGGTTTAGCTACCCCAATAGCATAAGCGACTTGAATTAAAATTTCATCGGCAATTCCTGCTGCTACCAAATTTTTTGCAATATGACGAGCGGCATAAGCTGCCGAACGGTCAACTTTTGAAGGGTCTTTCCCACTAAAAGCACCGCCTCCATGTGCACCACGACCACCATAAGTATCTACTATTATTTTTCTTCCGGTTAGTCCTGTATCTCCATGAGGTCCTCCAATTACAAATTTTCCTGTCGGATTAACATGTAAAATAAAATCATTTTTAAATAATTTTTTCACTCTTTCCGGTAATAGAGAAATAACTTTCGGTAAAAGAATTTTTTCAACATCTGTTTTTATTTCTTCAAGCTCAACATCTTCGTCGTGTTGAGTTGAAACTACAATTGTGTCAATTCTAATAGCTTGATTATTGTCGTCATATTCAATCGTAACTTGAGATTTTGCATCAGGACGAAGATATTTCATTTCTTTACCTTTTTTTCTGATTTCTGCTAAAACTTCTAAAATTTTGTGAGCAATGTCAAGTGGTAATGGCATATAATTGTCGGTTTCGTTTGTTGCGTAACCGAACATCATTCCTTGGTCGCCTGCTCCTTGTTCTTTATGAAGCCCTTCGCCTTCGGAAACTCCTTGGTTAATATCTGCTGATTGTTCGTGAATTGCTGAAATCACTGCACACGAATTTCCTTCAAAACGATATTCTCCTTTAGTATATCCTATTTTGTTGATAACATTTCTCGTAACTTCTTGAATATCAACGTAAGCTGTAGAAGTTACTTCCCCTGCTACAACAGCTAAACCTGTAGTTACTAATGTTTCGCAAGCTACTCTTGAATTTTGATCTTGTGCAAGAAAATTATCTAATATGGCATCTGAAATTTGGTCTGCCACTTTGTCCGGATGTCCTTCCGACACCGACTCTGATGTAAAAAAATAACTCATACTTAATTTTTTTTAAATATTATTTAATTAAATTTATTATTAGCTAAATTTAACACAAATTGGATTTGGATTTTATAATGATTAGTTTTAGCATTTTTTCTTGAGGTTGCAAGCATCCAAATCTGTCCTCATATTAAATTTGTACAAAATTACTGCTTACTTTTATATTATGCAAATTTTTTTACGGATTTTTTGATTTATTAATATTTTTTTTTTGATTTTTGTTTATTTCTCAACAATTTTACATTTTGTCTTTTTTTTATTATTTGAAATCTCAACTTCAATATATTTTTCATAATTTTCTATACAATAGGCTTCCACAAATTCTTCCAAAGTTATTTTTTGATTTTCAATAGGAGGAAAGAGACTTGTCTGAATCGCATTATGTACTCCTGAAGGCATTCCGTCAGAACCAAATATCAAATCTTTGCCCGGAATAAATCCTGCATCATTAATTAACATTCGGAATGGATTGTTGTTTTCACAATATTTTTTTGTTAATCTGTCTTGGTAGATTATTGAGTCCATATTGAAATTTGGTTGCATTGAAAGAATTAATCCTAAATCTTTTGCAGAAAAAGCTTGTTCTTTCGTAATAAATTGTACATGCTCTAGTCGTATTTTCGTATCTGAAATTGATTGTTTTAAATCTATTAAACAGTTGATTATCTGTTGTATGGCAATATCTCCTATACAATGGATTGCTATTGCTTTTTTTAGCATTAAAATTTTTTCTATTTTGTTATGAATTTCTGCATCTGAATATATTAAAATCGGATTCCATTCGGATTTTGCTTCTGAAATAGCTGCGGATTTTGCTCCTAAAGCTCCATCCATGAAAATTTTAATTCCTTCACAAATATTTTTATGATTTGTATTTAATTTTTCATAAAAATCTACTTCTGTCCATATTTCTGTAAATTTTTTATATTCGGTTTTTTCTAAAAAATTAAAAATTTCTATATTATCAACAAACATATCTGCTGCATAAGAAACGCCATTTTTTGAAAGTGAAGCTAAAATATTCTTAAATGAATTTTCGTCAAATTTGTTTAAACTTGCAATAAATGACAGTATTTTCATTAAATTTTTTTCAATCCATTGTTGAGAATTTTTATTTTTGACAAATTCAGGAAATCTTTCCACAATATGTTTTTCAGCAGAATTGTTAAAATCAAATTTATGTAATGAATTGTGTATCAATATTAAAGGAGGGAAACTGTTTAATTCTTCTTTTGAAAATGTGTAATAATTGTCTAACCAACCTGTTGCAATATTAATTGAATTGGAAGAAAGATTTTGTAATAATTTTTTAATATTATTTTTGTTGGAATAATTAAATAAATCTATCTGTTTTTCAAAAATTGAAGAATAAGTAAACAAATGATTGTGATTATCTTTTAAAAAAGGGATTTTTATTGACATTTTAATTTATGATTAAGTATTTTAGATATGAATATTAGATTATTCCGCTTTGCTACATGAGGGTTGCTTTTCAGCGAGGGCTTCGCCGTTTGCCGTTATTTCAATTGAGAATTGAGAATGAAAAGTATTGAGATATGAACCCTTTCGCCCATTTTTCTTCTTGCTTCTTGGCTCTCGGTTCTATTTTCATCTTTCGTCCCTTCTCTTGGTTTAATTATTTTACTCTAATCCAATATTGATTTCTACCGGCAATTCCAAATTTATCCAAAGCTCCCCTTAATTTTAATTGGTCTTTTTCCGCATCATAACTTATAGAACCATAATACGTTTTGCCGGATTCAGGATCTAAAACAGAACCACCATCTAATTTGCCTTTTTTTTCTATCATTCCTCGAATTATTACTAAACCGACAATAGGCTGGTCTTTGTCTTTGCCCTCACATTTAATACATTTAGCATCTTCATACTCGAAAATTTTTTCAATTTTACCATAATATTTGTTATCAGTTGCTTTATAAATTCTAACAATAGATTTTGTTTCTCCTGTTTTGTCATCTATAGTTTTCCAACTTCCGACTATTTTGTCAATTTGAGAAAAAGAGTGAGTTGCGAAGAATATTAAAAGCGAAAATATCCACAGTTTTTGTAACATAAATTTTATTTTTTAACAAAAAACAAAATTAATAAAAAAAAATGTATAAAAAATTTTTTATTTTAATTTTTTATTATACTTTTGTGCTGTGATATATTTCATATTTAATAATAATTAATTTTTTATAAGATGAACAAATCAGAATTAGTAAGTTCAATGGCGGAAAAAGCCGGTTTAAAAAAACAAGATGCAAAAAAAGCATTAGAAGCTTTTGTAGAAACTGTTTCTCAACAATTAAAAGCAGGAGATAAAATAACATTAGTTGGTTTTGGGACTTTTAGCGTATCAGAAAGAGCTGCAAGAAAAGGACGTAATCCGCAAAAGCCGGATCAAGAAATTGATATTCCAGCAAAGAAAGTTGCAAAATTCACTGTTGGAAGCGAATTGAAAGAAGCAATAAAATAAATTAAAAACAGAGGCTACTCGTTAATAGACCTCTTTTTTTATTTTTTAAAATGTTTTTTTTGTAATACGTTTCTTAGTAGACGTATTACTTTTTTTTGTATTATGGAATATAAGGAAATGATTAAGTTTTTATCCGAACTAGTTACAAAAGAACGATTTCTAAAATTTCATAAAGTACTTGATTTAAGGACACGTTATATAACAGTGGTTCTTGAAGATTTGTTTCAAACCCATAATGCTTCGGCAGTTCTGCGAACGTGTGATTGTTTAGGTATTCAAGATGTACATTTTATAGAAAATCAATTTTTTTTTAATGAAAATCCGGAAGTAGCTCTAGGTTCTTCCAAATGGTTGAGTTTGTTACGTTATCATCAATATGAAAATAATACACTTTCTACCATTAACTTTTTGAAAGAACAAGGTTATAGAATTGTGGCGACAACACCACATACGAACGAAGTTTCGCTGGAAAATTTAAGTCTTAGTTCAGGGAAAATAGCATTATTGTTTGGTTCTGAATTACCCGGATTATCCGATATTGCGATGCAAAATGCAGATGAATTTGTAAAAATTGAAATGTATGGATTTACCGAAAGTTTCAATATATCTATTTCAGTTGCTCTTTTTTTGTATCAATTAACAACAAAATTAAGAAATTCCGATATAAATTGGCAACTAGAAGAATCAGAAAAAGACGAACTTTTAGTGAAATGGCTTAAAACTAGTATTAAAGATTCAGAAAATATTATTAAACAATATTTTAAATCATAAAAATAGAGATATTCTTATTTTATTATATAATTTATTCCGCAAAAAAATCTTTTTTTTAAGTAGATTTTATATAGGAAAATATTTTTTTGTTCAAATTTTTGTTCAAATTTTTTTATCGTTATTAAAATAATAAATTAAAAAATTGCAAGCAAAATACGCAAGAAATAGATTTTTATAGTTTTTATTACATATTTTTTCCCTAAAAACAAACAAAAATGTTAATAAATTCACCCTTCCTCGTTGCGAATATTAAGGGGGATTGGAGATTTTGCTCAATGTGGGCTATATATGGATGTTATTGAAAAATTGCTGTTAAATCACTGATTATAAGTCTGATATAAATACATTTCAATTTTTGTCAGGCACATATCTTTATTTTTAATACTTCTTCTGCCAATTTAAACAATATAAAAACCAAAAAATCGTTAAAGCAATATGAAAAATAAATATTTCATATTAATAATTTTTTCTATCTCAATATTATTGATAATGAATGTTTTTTTTAGTTCCTGCGAAAGGAATAATTATACTACCGATTCAAAAGATAAACTTAAATTTTCTACAGATACAGTAAAGTTTGATACAATTTTTACTTCAACAGGTAGCGCAACGAAAAGATTTGCAGTAAGAAATCCAAATTCAAAAAAAACTATAAATATAGATAGAATATTTTTAGCAAAAGGCAGTCAATCAAAATATCAATTAAATATTAATGGACTCCCCTCAAACAATAAAACCGATATCGAATTATCTCCTGGCGATTCAATTTTTATTTTTGTAATGGTGAATATCAATCCGGGAAAGGACGAAATGCTCGAAATGGATTCGATTATTTTTCTTTCAAATAATAACGAGCAGAGTGTCAAATTGGTAGCTTACGGACAAGATGTTATTTTAATTGATGGACAAACAATAATGAACGATACAATTTGGACTCCTTTAAAACCGATTTTAATAAATAATTCGGCACTTGTAGATACTTTTGCTACTTTGACGGTTCAAGCAGGAACGAAAATATTTTTTCATAAAAATTCTTCGCTTTTTATAAAAGGAACAATAAAGGCAGAAGGGCAAGTTGAAAACAGGATATTATTCACAGGAGACAGACTGGAATATTCGTATAGTGAAATTCCGGGTCAATGGGGAGCATATTCTTATGATGACAAAGGAAATTTGCGAGGAGTATTTGGAGGGATACATTTGTTGGCGGGGTCGAGGTATAATGAATTAAAAAATGTTGATATAAAAAATTCAACAATAGGATTGCAAGTTGATTCGGTAGTTACATCCGATGCCCCATCAGTATATTTAAAAAATGTAAATATTGAAAATTCGCAACTTATTGGTTTAAATGCTTTAGGGGCACATATCATTGCTGAAAATTGCGTTTTTGCGAATAGTGGTCGTTATAATGTAGGTTGTATAATTGGCGGGAAATACACATTCATTCATTGTACATTAGCAAATTATTGGAGTGGAATTAGAGATAATGGTCAATTGATGTTAAATAATTATTATACCTATAAAACTCCTACAGGTCTTGACCATGTTTCTTATCGTCCACTTGAAAGTGTATATTTTGGTAATTGCATAATTGCCGGTTCAAAAAAAACAGAAATTTCAATTGATTATAATCAAGGAGCAGACATGAATTTAATATTTGAAAATTGTTTGATACAATATGAAGATACTGCAAAATTAAAGACACTAGGCCTTTTCAGTAATAATATTTTTAACAAAGACCATATATTTAAAAAAACGCAAATTCCCTATGATTACAGTTTAGATACACTTTCGCCTGCAAAAGATAAAGGAAAATTAGAAATCGGACAATTAGTTCCGTATGACCAAAAAGGGACAAGTAGAATTGTAGATAATAAACCGGATTTAGGAGCATTTGAACGACAAGAATAAAATGTGAATGGTAACGGTAAGATGAACACTGATCTTGTCGAAATGAAAAGTGAAAAACTAAAAGTGATAATGTAAAAAGACGTTGCAAACTCTTAGCTTTGTAAGATTAAAAAAAAGATAAAAATAAGTCAGGTTAAAATTTCATTTGAAAATTCTAAAAATTAGGTTAATTTTGTAAAATAAATTTTTATTATTTTTCTGTAACTTCAAGGAAGCTAAATGTTTATAAAAATGAAATGTCCACTACCTCCTACTATTCCGAATCGGGTCAAACTAAATCTAAATTGTTAATATGAAAGAACGTAATGATACACATAAGTTCCGAAAGTACGATATTTTATTAACCGGATATCGGGCACTGAAGCAGAGGTTTTTAAATAAAAACAGATATTCATTTTTTTTAATAATATTGCTCACAGTATTATTTTCGTGTAAACAAAAAAATGAAACAACAAAGTTAATTAAGACAGATACTTACGAAACTAATACAAATTCATATCGAATAATGTTTTATAATGTAGAAAATCTTTTTGATACGGCAGATGACCCTGAAAAAAATGATGAGGAATTTACACCTAACGGAGCAAGATTTTGGACAGAAGCAAGGTTAAGAGCTAAATTAAATAATATTTATAAAGTAATAACAGCGGTAGGTGCTTGGGATAATCCGATGCTTATAGGAATGAGTGAAGTTGAAAATCGCAAAGTTTTAGAAGATTTAGTGAATAAAACGCCACTATATAAATCAAATTATAAAATTGTACATTACGAGTCGCCTGACTTGAGAGGAATTGATGTTGCGATGTTATATAGAGCAGATTTATTCAAACCATATTTTTCAAAACCAATTCCGGTAAACTGGCCTCCAAAAGTAGGAACAGGAAAAACGAGAGATATTTTGTTAGTTTCAGGAGTTACAAAATCAGACGATACGTTGCATATATTTGTAAATCACTGGCCTTCACGTTGGGGTGGTCAAATGGAAACTGAAGAAAAGCGTATGTATGTTGCCGAATTAGTAAAAAAACAAACAGATTCTATTTTTAGAAATGAATCCAAAGCAAATATCATTATTATGGGTGATTTAAACGATTATCCTACCGATAAAAGCCTTATGGAATCATTAAAAGCTCAAACACAATTTGTTCAAATTGAAAATAATAAATTGTATAATTTATCATGGTATTTACAAGAAATCAAACGCGAAGGAACTCATAAATATGACGGATTATGGGGAATATTAGATCAAATGATAGTTTCTGGAGCATTGTTAGATAAAGAAAATAATATTTACACAACAACCGAAGATGCCCACGTATTCAAAGCACCTTTCTTATTAGAACCTGACGAAAAATATACAGGCGACCAAGTGAATAGAACTTATATAGGGTTTAAATATCATGGTGGGTATAGCGATCATTTACCGGTTTATTTAGATTTAAAACTGAATAAAAAATAAATTGTTTTGAAACGCAGAGCGTTAATAAAATCAAATAAATCATAAAAATCTAATTCAAACAAAATATTTTTTTGTAATGATATAAAATACGTCTGTCCATATTAATGCTCCTTTTTTTTGTGCAAATATTAAAATCGGTAATAGTAATACCAACGTTAATAAAATTATTTTTTTGTTTGACTGATATATAAAGACATTCATATACACCGTTATTCTTCTATTAATTTATCTATTACCGAATATAAATTATTTATTATAATTTTTTTTTCTTGACCAATAAGACCAATAAACCCATTGTTA
>JAITXI010000174.1 GCA_031284905.1 Bacteroidales bacterium | reverse complement strand
TGGGAAGATGAAGAAGTTCATAACGACTCATTTGAAATTCGTTTAAAAGCCTTGAAAATGGGAACTAACATTTTACAATATGTTTTTGAAAATTAAATAAAATAAATATTTTTTACGTTTTTTCGATTTTATTTTGTATTTTTGTAAAATAATTTCAAAAACAGCAATTAAAATGATAATAGAAATTCGTTTAAGTAATTTTTTTTCTATCAAAGATGAAGTTGTTGTAGATATGCGTGCCGGCAATATCAAAACGCAAAAGGCACAAGATTTGCAAAGTAATATCTTTAACTACAAAGATGAGCAAATTTTGAAATCAGTTGCCATTTATGGAGCTAATGCTTCCGGAAAAAGTAATATTATTAAAGCTATAAATTTTTGTGTCTTATTAGTACGTTCTTCACATATTCACAATGAAAATACAATCTTTAATTTTTCACCATTTAAGTTTGAAAATTATTTTGAAAAACCAAGTACTTTTTTTATTAGGTTTGTAATTAAAGATATTGAATATGAATATTCATTTTCATTAACCAAAACAGAATTTATTACAGAAGAGCTATACTATTATCCAAATGGAAGACGTGCAAAAATTTTTACGCGTAACGAACAAAAAGGCAAAACAAAAGGCGAAATATATAGTTTTGCTTCCGTAATTAATCGCCCAATGGATATAGCCGAAAATACATCTCGAAAAACTTTGTATATTTCACGTGCCAGTCAGATGGATAGAGAAATTCCAAAAGAAATTTTTAGATTTTTTAATCATGAAATTATTCTTGGAGACTATCTTGGTTACAATTATTTTAATTTGCAAGCGTTAAAATCAATGTTGGATATTCACAAGGACACTTTATTAAAAGCTATGCAATTTGCAGATAGTGATATTGTTGATTTTAAAATGAAGTCAGAAATAATACCAAGAAAACAATTTCAGTTAAAATATGTCCCTAATGAAACTGTTTTACAACAAGAGTTTAGAAATGTGGAAGAAGAACAACTTACTTTTTTAACTTTTCATAAATCAAATCCCCAAATAATGTTTGATTTTATGGCAGAAGAATCATCGGGAACACAGACATTATTTTTTTTAATGCTTGCTATTATTGATGTTATTAAAAATAATAAAATTTTACTGATAGATGAAATCGAAAATAATTTACATACTAAAATAGTAGAATATATTCTTGATTTATTTCATGCCGGTAATTCCGCCCAAATCATTTACACTACGCATAATACAAATTTATTAAATCTCGATAAATTAAGAAAAGACCAAATTTATTTTGTCAATAAAAAAGAAGATGGAGCAAGCGATTTGTATTCATTATTTGATTATAAAGATTTTAGAGATACAATGGACGTAGAAAAAGCGTATTTGCAAGGTAGATTTGACGCAATACCATATATAAATGATTCTTTTGAAAATCTTAAAAGTATAATCGAGTGATCCGTAGAAAATCAAAAGAAAAACTGGTAAGACCAACATTTTTTGTTTTTTGCGAAGGCGAATCAGAAGAGGCTTACATAAAACATTTGAAAAGTATGTATCGTTTACCCATTGAAATTGTAGCAAAAGTTGTTGGTAATCAGATAAATGAAAAATACATTTCAGATTATAAAAAAACAAAAGGCGTTCAGCCAAAGGACAAGACTTATCTGATGTATGATTTAGATGTAAATGGAATGTTAGAAAAACTTCAAAAAATAAAGAAGACAACATTGTTAGTTTCTAATCCATGTTTTGAATTATGGTATTTATTACATTTTCAAAATCAAACAGCAGAGCTATCATCTAAAGAATGTGAGGACAAATTGGTAAAGCACATCAAAACTTATCATAAAGGTAACATCTGTAATGAATTGAAAATTAAATTAAATAATAATCAAAATGATGCTATATCAAAAGCAAAAACGCTTAAAATTTTCAATAATCCGTCTTCAGAAATTTATGTTTTAATAGACGATTTAGAAAACGAGAAATTCAAATAATAAACTTTAAATTATTTTTTTCAATATTCAGTTTACCAATTTTACGTTTTATCATTTGAATTAAAAAATGAGGAAATGACCGCACAGCCATATAATAAGACGATTAAAAAAAGGAGTTTATAGAATTACCTTTTTCACATCCTGTTTATCATCAAAACTTTGATTTTCCAAACGGATTGCCAAAAATTCATGAACACGATAATAAATCTCCACAAGGTTTCGGACTGATATATCAAGGTAGATTAGTGGTTTTCTATACCTACGAATGTGACCTCGGCGATGGCTGGGAAGATGAAGAAGTTCATAACGACTCATTTGAAATTCGTTTAAAAGCCTTGAAAATGGGAACTAACATTTTACAATATGTTTTTGAAAATTGATAAAAATTTAAAAAATAATTTTTGTGTTTATGTTTTTTACTAAAAACATGAATAAATAATTTATTGGATTAGAAAAAATAAATTATTTTATGTAGCATATTTTTTTAAAGCAAATACAGAAAAACATTTGGAGATTGTAAATAAATAAATTACATTTGTATTTCATAAAAAGCGAAACGTAAAACATGAAACGTAAAACATGAAACGAAATAATAAAATTGGAAACAGCAAAAATTTTAATCCATTTATAATTAGTGGATATGAAGGACCGGAATACTTTTGTGACAGAGAAAAAGAAAGCCAAAAAATAATTTCTGCTCTCTTGAACGGAAGAAATATTACATTAATTAGTCCGCGGCGTATGGGAAAAACCGGATTAATTCATCACATATTTTATGAAATAAAAAAACAAAACAAAAATACACAATGTTTTTATTTAGATATTTTTGCAACACAAAATTTATACGAATTTATTAATTTATTCGGAAAAACTATAATAGGAAAATTAGATTCTGTATCTGAAAATGTTATGAAGAACATTACAAGCATATTAAAAAGTTTTCGTCCTAATTTTTCTATCAACCCAAATACAGGAGAAGTTTCCGTATCTTTAAATATTCAAAAAGAAGATTCAGAAATAGGATTAAAAGAAATTTTTGATTATCTTAAGGATTATAATAATCTGTGTTATATAGCAATTGATGAATTTCAACAAATCACTGAATATCCGGAAAAAGGAGTCGAGGCTTTATTACGTTCTTATATTCAATTTTTACCAAATGTAAAATTTATTTTTGCAGGAAGTAAAAAACACATAATGGACAGCATTTTTTTTGATATTAATCGTCCGTTTTATCAAAGTACTCAAAAAATAGGATTAAAAGAAATTGCTCAAGAAAAATACAGAACGTTTGCAGTAGAACATTTTCTTGCAGATAAACAATTATTACCGGCAAATGTTTTTGATTATATATACAAAAAAACTTTTGGTCATACTTGGTATATTCAATTATTACTCAACCAATTATATTCGTTAAAATTAAAAGAAATTTCTATCGATTACGTTAATGAAATAATTTATGATGTTTTAGAAGAAGAAAACTCAACATTCAAAACTTATTGTGAAATAATTAGCAAAGGTCAGCTCAATTTATTACGTGCAATAGCTAACGAGAAAAAGATCTCCGAACCTACCGAATCTAAATTTATGTTAAAATATAGCTTAACTGCACCGAGTAGCGTAAAAACAGCATTAAAATCTTTAATTGAGAAAAATTTAATCATTAAAGACGATAATAATTATTATTATGTTTATGATAAATTTTTTTCCTTTTGGTTGGAACAAAGTACATAATAATTGTAATTAATTTCGTGAAAAAGAAAAATGGCACAGAAAAGATTTAGTTGCCAGCAGAAATTGCTTCCATGACGGAACTAAAAACCAATGCCAAAATAGATTTGGAGATAGTAATAATGCCAAACTAATCTTGTTTTGCTTTATTAATCATCTTTAGGGAAAAGCAAACAAGATTAAAATTTATATGTGATTTATTTTTTATTTATTAAAAAATAAATTATTTTTGTAAAAAAAACAATGAAAATCTTTATTACCGGAATTGCCGGTTTTTTGGGTAGCCATATTGCAGAAGCAATGTTAAATGAAGGACATGAAGTTTTAGGTTGCGATAATCTTATTGGCGGATATTTAGAAAATGTTCCTGATGAGGCAACTTTTTATCAAATAGATGCAAAATATCTAAATTCAATGAATAAGTTATTGAAAGATGTCGATATAATTTATCACACAGCTTGTACTGCTTATGAAGGGTTAAGTGTTTTTTCTCCACATTTAATAGTACAAAATACTGTTCTAACAACAACAACAGTAGCATCTGCGGCAATATCACAAGGCATAAAACGAATTGTAAATTGTTCAAGTATGGCACGTTATGGTACACAAGAAAAAATACCATTTACCGAAGATATGATTCCTGCTCCTCAAGATCCATACGGAATTTCAAAATTAAGTGCAGAACATCTTCTTAATTGTTTATCACAAGTTCATAATATTGAAATTGTTCATGCTGTTCCACATAATATTATTGGACCACGTCAGAAATATGACGACCCGTTCCGAAATGTTGCTTCTATAATGATTAATATGATGCTTCAAGGCAGACAGCCAATCATTTATGGCGATGGAAATCAAAAAAGATGTTTTTCATTTGTTCAAGATGATATAGATTGTTTAAAAAAATTAGCTTTTTTACCGGAAGTTGTCGGTGAAGTCATAAATATAGGACCTGATGATGAATTTATTACAATAAATGAATTAGCCGAAACTATTGCAGATTTAATAAATTTCAAATTAAATCCTGTTTATATGCCTGACCGTCCGCAAGAAGTTAAAATGGCAACTTGTTCAGCTGATAAAGCCAGAAAAATTCTTGGCTACGAAACAAAATACACATTGCGTCAAGGGCTACAAGAAATGATAAATTATATTCAAAAAAGAGGACCTAAAAAATTTCGTTATCACTTAGATATTGAAATAGTAAATGATAAAACTCCTAAAACTTGGTTAAATAAAATGTTTTAATAAAATATAACATTCATGATTGAATAAAAAACACAGATAAACAAAAATTACTAATAAAATTTTAATATTAGACCAATAACAATTTACAAACGCATGAAAATAGCAATAATAGAAACAGGTCATTTTCAATATACTCTTACTCTCTCTGAAATTTTTTCCGAATATAAACAAATAATAATCACAACAAAACAGTTTCAAGAAGATATTTTTTTATACGACCCAGCTATGAAAATGCACAAATATGTTGTTATTGAATCTATAGATAAAAACAAAAACGAAATTCTTGCTGTCATTCAAAAAGAGCAAATTGATATTCTTCATATCAGCCCTATTTTTGACTCATACAAAGCAATGAAAGAAATTGTAAAACAACTGAAATGTACAAAGGTACTCACAACGCACAATATTAATACATGGTTTAATGGACGGTTTTGGTCTCCGCATTCATTAATGGATAGAATAAATATGCGAGCAATAATAAATAATTGTGATTATATTGCAGTTGAAGATTTTATTTATAACTATTTAAAGAATAGTAATCATAAATATTTTTTAAAATATAAATTTATTTATATTCCTTTTACTGTTTTTTATAAGACAAGAAATAAAAAATATCAAAAACAAGACGATAGATTAAAGGTTGTATTGACCGGTGCTATAGATGGAGATAGAAGACGATATGAAGAAATATTAAATGTGATTGATTATTTTAAAAATAAAAGCGATAAAATAACATTTTCTTTTGCAGGTAGAGCAAAAGGAGAATACGGGATAGGCATACAAAATAAATTAAGAGTTATAAAAGAAGAATATCCAAAATTAGTTAGTTTCTTTGAAAATAATTCAACTATAGATATGTTTATTGAAGAAATGGAAACTTCAGATTTGGTATTATCTACAAGTACAAAAAAATTTAAAGGAATGGGTACCACCGAATATATTGGGAAGACAAAGCCAACGGCGGCAATTCATGATATGATTACATTTCAACTACCGGGTTTATTACCCGAACATTTAACAATTCCTGAAAATCTTAAAGGGTCAGTTTTTAATTATAATAATTCGGAAAGTTTAATAAATATTTTAAACAAATTAATTGAAGATAAAACACTTTTATCAGATTGGAAAGAAAAATCAAAAAACAATTCTCTAAACTTTACTTCAGAAATAATTCGCAAAAAACTTCCTTTTTAAACGATTATATTTATTCATAAAATATCTTGGAATAAAAACATATTCATTATTTTTTGAATGGTGAAAAACTTTACTTTGTCCTTCTCCATAAAAGGCGATAACTTTTTTCCCAAGTGCAGAAGCAATAGTTGCTGTTCCTGATGTTAAACAAAATAGTTTTTCTGTAGAAAATATTAAATCACAAAAATCTTTTAAAGATGCTGTTTCAATAAAAACGGTATCTTCATTTGGAACAAACATTACTTTTTCAGTTCTAATTTTCATAACAACGTCAAAATTTATATTATTTTTTAGAAAATATGTCATAAAATCTTCTTTTGTAACATTTCCTATCCATGACAAGTAATTTGGGTCGTAAACCGTTTTGTTGTATTTTGTAATAAATTTTGGTTTGTAATAGATTTCAGGCTCATTCCATCTTTTCCCATTATCTAATCCATATTCCAACATAATATAATCTAATATATTTATTTCTGTTGTATTTTCAATTTTTCTTATTATTTCATCAATTACTATTTTTTGACCATGTTCTTCAGAAAAGCCATCAACAAAAGGATTTAGTTTCCAAACTAATTCTGTATTGTCAGGATGACGTTCCAATGAATGTTTTGATATTAAAACTTTATCATATTTTCCACTTTCTTTTGCGATTCGTGGAATATGACTAAAGAATAAATTATCACCTAAACCTCCATAAGGTATTTCTAATATTAATTCATTTTCCATTTCTTATTTTTTTAATCTCCTGATAAAAAATATTGTCCCCCATTTTAAGTCTCCTAAATTTTGCGGGAAATAAGAAAATGATAAAACAGCAAATAAAAAATAATGCCTAAATAAAGGTTTAAACGGCATTACTCCTTGTCCGTAAGTATAATTACAAAGATGAAGAAATGAAGAGAATTTTTTTATCGGAAATTTTGAATCTATTTTTTTTAGCCAAGGCAACATTTCAAAATCAGTTTCATGGTCTTTGTAATTTACTCTTGAATTTAAACCTGTTGCTGCAATACGATATACGCACATATTTTCTTTAAAATATTTTATTTTACCAAAAATTGCAACCATAGGATAAATAGCTCTTTCATTTGAAGAAATACTTGGTGGAATACCTCCTGTTTTATCCCAAATTTCTTTTCTGTAAACAAATGAAGATGTATGAAATTTCCGATGAGTTATCATATCATTCAAATAATATGTTGTATCATCGCTATATCCGAATAATTTACTTTTTTCTCCATTTTCATAAATTTTTAAAGATTGATGTCCACAGCCACTATAATCGGAATTATTTTCTAAAAAATCAATTTGTTTTTGTAATTTTTTGTCATCTGTCCAGTAATCATCTCCATCTAATAAAGCTATATATTTTCCTGTACAAGCATTATGTGTCGCAATGCAATTGGGCGTTAATCCAAGATTTTTTTTATGTAATAATACTTTAATAATGTTTGGATATTTATCTTGATATTCTAAACAAATTTTTCTTGTATTATCTGTGCTGCAATCTTCTCCAATAACTAATTCTATACTGAAATTTGTTTTTTGAATTAATACACTTTCAATACATTCTACAATAAACTTTTCAACATTGTAAGCAATAGTCACAACACTAACAAGCGGATTGCTGTTTGTTTGGATTTCGTTATTAATATTTAAGCATTTTTCTTCCATTTCCTGTTTTTCTTGAATATCTAAATGGTATCAATAAATATCTTGCAAAGGTACTATAAAAATTATAAGTACTGTAAAAAAAATCTTTCCGATAATTTTTATCTAAAAACAACATTAGACAAAAATTAGTTATAGTATTAAAAATATTAAAAGATATATTTATATAATAATGGAATATACCTTTTTGTTTCCACAAAAAAAGATAAGAAGAAAGGTTTTTTTGTCTGATTACCCATTTGCTATCTGTTGAACTTCCTTCATTTTTATGAATTACTGAAACTTCATCATAATAAAACAAAGAATAACCTTTTTTTATTATTCTATCACAAAATTCTATTTCTTCGCAATACATAAAAAAATCGGGGTCAAAACCGTTGGTTTCTTCAAATACTTTTCTTGGAATTAGAAAAAATGCTCCCATCAAGGCTTTTATTTTTGTTTTTTGGGAAAATTTATATAATTTATCTATAAATAAATTTTTTCTTAAGATTCCACTATATTCTGTTGTATAATAATTGACTGAATTTTGATGACTTCCATCTTCATTTATTAATTTACAACCTAATGCACCAATTTTTACATCAGATTCTAATATATTAATACATTTTGGAATAGTTTCTGCCGATGTAAGTAAAATATCAGAATTTAGTAATAAAATATATTTTCCGGATGATACAGAAAAACCTTTATTATTTGCTCTTCCAAAACCCTCATTTCCTTCATTTTCATACATTTTTACTTCCGGAAAATTTTCTTTTATTAATTCTACAGAATTATCTTGTGAGTTGTTATCAACAAAAATTATTTCCGTTTCTTTTAAATCACAAAATTCATATATACTACTAATACATTGTAATGTCAGCACCGGCGTTTTGTAATTTATTATTATTATTGAAAGTTTAATATTATTATTCACGATAATTTAAAAAATTGATGCAAATTTACATAAAAATTTTGAATTTACACATATACAAATAAAAATTTACTCCAAGATTTATAAAGGAAATTTACTGTTTTCAAGATAAAATTCCAATTTTTTAAAAAAAATCAGATTAAAAATACTAATTTTGCGAAATGATTTTTTTGTTACGAATCAAAAATGGAAAATAGAAAAAATAATTTTGATTTTCTTCGGCTACTTTTTGCTTCATTTGTCATAATTACTCACTCATATCCGCTTTGTGGAATTTTTGAATGCGACTGGTTGTGTCAAATTACTAACGGACAAGTTCTCTTTTCGTATATTGGCGTTAAAGGCTTTTTTGTTATAAGTGGCTATTTAGTTTTTCAAAGTCTTCAAAGAAGTAATAATATACTTGATTATTATTGGAAAAGATGTTTGAGATTATTTCCAGCACTTTTTGTCGTTTTATTTCTCACTGTTGTTTTATCACCATTCGTTTATGAAAGTGATATTCCTTTTTTCCATAATAAATCTTTATTAACATATCTTCCTAATAATCTTTCAATATACAATATACAATATACAAGGTACAATAACAGGTGTTTTTCAGAACAATCCTTTTAAAGCAACAATAAATGGTAGTCTTTGGACTATTAGATATGAATTTACAATGTATATTTTGCTTTCTTTTTTAATATTATTAAAAAAGAAAAAAATAATAACGTCTTTAATTTTAGTTATTTCATTTGTATTATTGTTAATAGGAAATATTTTCTTTTTTGATAAATTAAAAGTTTTCGGTTTTATTATTGACGGAGGACGTTTGTTAGATTTAGGGGTATTTTTTATTGCAGGATCTTTATTAGCTACCTTAAATATTGAAAAAATGAAAAGAAAAAAAGAATTACTATTAATAATTATTGTTCTATTAATTTTATCTTTTTGTTTTAATTTCTATAATTATTCAAAATATCTAACTCTTCCTTTATTGTTTATTCTATTTGGTTTAATTCCAATTCCTTCTCTTTGCAATATTGGTAAAAAGATTGGAGATTTATCATATGGAATATATATTTATGGCTTTCCTATTCAACAAACTTTAATATATTTTTTTAAACTAAATTATTTAGAATTAATGTTTTTTAGTTTAATTCTATCATACATCTTTGCTTATTTTTCATGGCACTTGATAGAGGAAAATGCTCTAAAATTAAAAAAATATCCTCCTACAAAATGGTTTAGAAAGAAATCATTAAAATATTTTAATCATACATAGTATTATCCTATCTAAATACACTATAATACTTCAAATGTATTTTTGTATTAATATTTTTTACAAAGTTACCATTTTTTTTTCAATATAACAACATTGTTAGTAACAGTGTTGTTACTAATATAAAATCTTATTATTCAGTAGATTATGCGATTAATATAAAAAAATTTGCAAAAAAACATTATTATGATAAACAAAAAATCAGATAAAATTATTTATAAATTTTCTTATTAACAAGAAAAAACAGATTGCATTTTACATAATTTTTTAATGCAAGAAAACTTGAAATATTCATAAAAGCAAGAAAATTACAACGAAAAAAATGTTTAAAATGTTTATTTTTTAGATGATCCTCTGCGGCAAGTAGTAACCATCTTAAGACTAATTCTTTGATTTTTTCTTTTTTATCAGGGTATAATTTTGCAATATGTAAATAAGCAAAAGCTCCTTCTTCGTTATGTCTTGCAGAATTTCCAATTATTGTCATATTATTTCCATGTCTCCGAAAACAGCACATATTTTCAGGTAAATAAATGAAATTACCATACATAGAGAGTAATACTTCAAGCGGTCTATCAGACCAAAATAATTTATTTTTACAAAAATTATCTTTTAATTTGGACAAAGAATTGTCAATAAAAAAGTTTTTGAAAATAAAAGAACAAGTAGCAAATTGCCATTTTTCAATATTTTCTTCAAAATCAATAATATGAATATCTTTAAAAACACTAAAATTTCTATTTTTGCTAATATTATTTTGAAAAAACACAGTAGTTTGGCAACATGCAGCAATGAGATTGTATTTTTGATATGCAATATCGTTAAGAACATCTACTTGTTTTTGTAATTTATTCTCATCAGTCCAAAAATCATCGCCTTCTAAAAAAGCTATATATTCTCCTTTACAATTAGAAAAAGTATTAAAAGTGTTTTGCCGAAATCCACGATTTTCATTACAAGATAATAATTTTATTGTATCAGGATATTTTTTCTGATATTCCAAACAAATTTTGCTTGTATTATCTGTACTGCAATCTTCTCCTATTACAATTTCAAGTTGAAAATTTGTTCTTTGCATTAATATACTTTCAATTGTTTCAGAAATATATTTTTCGTGATTATATGTTATTATTGCAACACTAACTAATGGCATGTTTGTAGGAATATTGAATTTTTATTTTTTATTTTTGCTTGTAATATTATTAAGAATTTCTTCCCAACTTTTAGAATAATTCTCCATAGTAAAGGTATTAATAGCCCATTCATAAGCGTTTTTAGCCATATAATTTCTGTTATTTGCATCTTTCATCATTAAAATTTTGTCTGCTAAATCATTTGGATTATCAAACTTATAAAGGTAACCATTAAAACCATCTTTTATAAGTTCTGAATTTGCACCTATGTTTGATGCAATTACAGGTAATCCGCATTTCATAGCTTCTATAGTAACGCGTCCAAATGCTTCAAAACGAGAACAAACTAAGGAACAATCAGCTTGTTGAAAAAAAGGAAAAATATCTTTTGATTCATTAACAATTGAAATATTATCATTTAATTTATTATCATAGACAAATTGTGTTATTTGATTTGAATATTCACTGTTATTTGCTCCAACTAATGTAAGATGAATTTTTTCATTTATGTTTTTTAACAAAAGAACCGCTTTAACGGCATCAAATTGATTTTTAAAATCAAAAAAACGTCCAACAAAAATTATATTTAGGCAATTGGTATTATTAAAGTTATGATTTATTTCCCCAATATTTTCACATTCTACTGAATAATATGCAACAATTAACTTTTTACTAGGAATAAATTGTTCGTAATAATTTTTTACTACTTGAGAATTACATACTATTATTTGCGAAAGTTTGTTAATACAATTCATTGATAAATCTATTCCAAAAATATAATCTACACCTAAACCTTCTTTTAATACTTCGTGCAAAACCCAGACGTGTTTTTTTCTTAATATTTTACTTGCAAAAGCAGCAGCATAACAAAGTGGACCATTAGATATAACTACTTTAGGGTTATATCTTAAAATAAAAAAAATCATCTTTATAATTGAAATAGACATCCCAAATAATAAGACTATTTTCCCTTTAATATTTAGATTTGGATTTGACATCACCCAATTAGGTTGTTTTAAAAAACTATAGTTAGATAAAAATTTTTTACAACTTTCTATCAAAAAACCGCCATGATTAAATACCCCATATAATTGATGATTTAATGAGTAACAAGCCTCTATCATTTCTATTAATGCTCCTTCAGCTCCACCACCTGAGTAATTGGTAACAAACAATATTTTCATATACTATTTTGTAAATTTCTTTATTAATTTCCAAATTAAATATTTTTTTATTTTAGGAAAATCGTTTTCAAATAATGACAAACTACATTTAATTCCGAAATATTTAGTAATTTTATAAAGATAAAAGTAAGCTAGAAGTTGTTTTACATTTCTCATTCTTCGCCACCATGCACAAGCAATATCTTGAATATAAGTTTCTATTCCTATCTTTTTCAATTGAGAGTGTATTTTACATGCTATATTAAAATATTCTCGATACCTTGAAAAATTATGAGTGTTCTCAAGCGAATTGTTTCTATATGTTACACAATATATTGTATTATTAAAAATTATTTTCTTATTTGTATAATAATTAACAAGTATCGAAAAATAAACATCATTTGACACTTTTGTTTCTTGAAACTTAATGCCATGCTTTATTACCATATCTGATTTAATGAATTTTCCAAAATTAGGGTATATTTTAAAGAATATTTTCTGATTTTTTTGTATATTATATTCATCAAGGCAATCATTAATATAACTTACTCTATCCGCTTTAATTTCAATATTTTCCGAATAAACGCTATTCAAATAAAAGAAAATTATATCATTTTCATCATCAACATATTTGTCAAAACATTCATTTAAGCAGGGATTAAAAAAATCGTCTGCATCTGCAAAAACTAACCATTTTCCTTTTGCTCTTTCTAATCCTAAGTTGCGGGCATAACCTGCTCCCTTGCGTTTCTTTTCATAAGGGTAAAAATCGGTATTTTGTAACTTTTCCAATTCAGGATTTCTTTTTCTAAATCCCTCCTGAAACCTCCATTCTACATAAGAATATTTTTGTGGTAAATCTGTTAAATTTATTCCATTACATTCTGTAATTTCGCTATTATCATCAACCACAATAATTTGCACATCATCTCTAATCGGAATAGAATCCAAACAACGACAAAGTAAGTCCGGAATATTTTTATGTGGGATTATTATAGTATAGTTGGTCATAAATTATTATTATTTAAAATTTTCCAATAGCCACCTTTGTCCGGTCCAATGCGTTCAATCATTTTTTTTGCTTTAAGTTTTTCTAAATGTCTAAAAACTGTTCTTATATTTACATTTAATTTTTCAGATAATTCTTTTGTCGATATTTTATTGTTAGAATAAATTTGCTTTAAAATTTCTTGTTCTTTATTTTCTATGACATCCGCTCCATTTTCTATGACATTTGTTTCGTCTTCTATGACATTTACTTTGCTTTCTATGACATTCGCTTCGTTTTCTATGACATCCGTTTCGTCTTCTATGACATCCGTTTCGTCTTCTATGACATTTGTTTCGTTTTCTATGACATTCGCTCCGTCTTCTATGACAT
>JAITXI010000155.1 GCA_031284905.1 Bacteroidales bacterium | reverse complement strand
TTCCGTTTCCATTTGAATCTCCGCCATGGGTGTCGTCTTTAAATGAAGTAAAAAACACTCCGGTTGCATCATGATTTATTAAAGCGGATTCTCCGTCATTGAGACTTAACATTCCATCTTTTAAGAATTTCAAAACGACCGAATTTCCTAATGTTAATTTTGCATTTTGATTTACAGTAAAATTTGAAGATGTGATAACAAATGCGACTTCGGTTTCAAGCCAAGAAGTGTTCTTCGTAATATACATTCCATCGACAAAGATTCCATTATAAGTATTATTTGAAAAACTATTGGAATTATTTATGCTAAGTTCTGCATTTATTGAAAGTGGTAAAGTATTATTTTTAAACGAAGTATTATTGATTTCCGTAGAATTTAAAGCCCAGCTTGTTTGCAATGCTCCGATGTAATTGCCAGCATTTAATCCACCGCCGTTATTTTCAAATTTACAATTAGAAACGGTTGCTGATGAAGAACTTGAAATATCTAAAGTCGGATTGCTTGTTGTATTTCTGTAATATCCTCCATAAAGAAAATTACAATAATAAAATTCCGATCCTGTTGATTCAACTATAGTTATTGTTCCCCAATCTCCTACAGCCGGATTAGCAATATCGCCATCGGAATCTCCACCATTGTTGTCATCTTTATATGAAGTGAAAACTATTGGTGAGGTAGAAGTACCATGAGCAATTATTTTTCCGTTTTGACGAACAGTAATATTTCCTTCTTTATTTGCAAATTTTATTATTGCTCCTGAACTGATTGTTAGGGTTGCTTTAATTTGTAAATCTTTGTTTTGTATCAGATAAACTTTGTCGCTTTCCCAAGTAGTATTATTGTTGATGTCGTTTGTAACATTGATGATTTCTAATTTTGTTTTATCTGTTATTGTATCACAAGATGTTACGAATATTCCTAAAATACAAATTATAGGAAATAAATAAAATATTTTTTTCATAATGAATAATGTTTAAAAATTAAAATGCAAATTTTGTGCCTAAAAACAAAAAAGGCTGCCAAAGAGACAGCCCATTATTAATTATTTTAGTTATGCATAAAGTTCTTCAAAGATTTTTCTTAATTCAGAACATTCACGGAGTTCTTGTAGTGTGATTTCGGCATGACCTTTTGTATAGCCATTTCCAACAATCATTGTAACATCACTTCCAACGCCTTCTGCTCCTAAAGCTGCTTTTGTGAAACTTGTCGCCATTGAGAAGAAATAAACAACACCCGTATCTTTTGTAACTAATACAGAAGTCATTTCTGTGTCTGGAATATTAACATTATTTATAGTAACATCAACCATTTCACCATTTGTTAATTTTTCAATTTCTTCAATGATTGGAACGGGTTGAGTTGCATCAGCTGCAAAAACGTAATCGCAGAAATTTAATTTTTTTAGTCTGTCAGTTGATTTTTGACTGTGGCAAAGTCCGATAACTTTTCCTGTAACGCCTGCACGTTTCTTAGCTTCATAGCAGCATAACATGCCTGATTTTCCACCTGCACCTATGATTAAAACCGTATCGCCCGGTTTTACTAATTTTGCTGTTTGTGCCGGAGCACCTGCAACGTCTAATGCCGAAAGAGCTAATTTTTCCGGCATGTCGGTAGGAATTTTTGCATATATACCACTTTCAAATAAAATGGCTTTTCCTTCAATATCTACTTGGTCAACATCGCTACGAATTTCTTTAATTTTATCAATTCTGAGTGGTGTTAGAGATAAAGAAACTAAAGTTGCAATTTTATCACCTTCTTTTAAATCAATTTTTCCTTTGAGTGCGTCTCCGATTTTTTCAACAACTCCTAATAACATTCCACCGGAACCTGTCCATGGATTACGATGTTTCCCTTGTTTTGCAACAATATCAAACATGATTTCTTTGATTTTTTCGTGGTCTCCATTTGCTCTTGCTTCAATGTCGGTAAACGAAGCTGAATCAATATTTAATGTTTTTACATCAATAAGGATTTCGTTATCATAGATTTCATCCATATTGTTGTCAATTTTATTAGCCGGTTGCGGCAAAACTCCTTTCGGCTCAATTACACGGTGTATTCCGTATTTATTTCCTTTTTTTTGCATATAGAATTATATTTTTTTTTATTATGCAAATTTACATTTTTTTTTTCAATAAAAAAAGTTTGTAATATTTTATTTTTTAATAAATTTAATCATTTTATTTTCAATTTGTAAAATATACATTCCTTCCGACAAATTACTGATATTTATTTTTGACGAATTTGTTGTTAAAATTATTCTTCCTGACAAATCGGAAATTGTTACTTGCGGATTTTCAATTCCGGAAATATTCATTTCATCTTTTGCAGGATTAGGGTAAACCAAAATATTAGTGAAATTTTCTGAATCTAACGAAATTAAATTTGCCGTAAAATTTTGGTTAGGATAATTTTGTTGAATATCAGTTAGCGTAATTTGTTGTGGTTCAAAGATATATCCTGTTAAACTTGGAGTTATTGTGATAGTAGAATTTTCGTTTATAGTGATTGAATAATTTCCATCAATATCGGTTAAAATTTGTCCTTCTGAATATGAGATAATTACATTTTCGAGAGGAATAGCATTTGATGTAACTGTTCCGCTTATTGTAAATGTTTGAATTTCAGGAGCTTGAACAATATGAATTGAAATATTTTTGGAATAAGTCCCACGTGAAACAGTAAGTTGCTCATTACCAATACTTTGCAAGATAGCATTTTC
>JAITXI010000134.1 GCA_031284905.1 Bacteroidales bacterium | reverse complement strand
AAGGAGTTAAGTGTTTATTAAAGAGAAATCTCCGCTAAAACTATGACCCCGAAGTGGGTCAAACTAAATCTAAAATTTTGTAAGCATATATTTGTCCGGCTACTTTTTTTTCTTATAATAAATTATTCCAATAAGGCTACCTGCTATTGGAAAAAGAAGTATTATTACTACCCATAAACCGAAATTCAAACTATTGTTTTTTTCTGTTTTGTATATCATTGTTATAGCAAAAATAGATAATACTATCCATAATATTAAAAAGAAAATAACTAAAAAATACATTGTTGTGTTTGAATATAATGTCATTTTTCCTTATTTTTAAATTTAATTACAATTTAATTATTTTAACTTTGTTGAGGACTAAAGTCGTTCAACGTTATTGATTATCTTGAGTAATTTTATTATGCAAAAATATAACATAATTGTTTAATTTGCAAATCAATTTTAATTTGTACAAAATAGGGAATAGTTACAATAAAGTATATTCAAACTTTTGAAAAAATATTGGGCTGTAATTTTTTTTATAGCCCAAATTTTCGACATTATTTTTGATTTCTCTTATTTATTATTAATATTGCAGGATATATAAATAGGTACAAAAGCTGCTATTATTAATATTAATAAATCTTTACAGTCTAATAACAATATGTCTGACAGGTTTTTTATTTTGAAAAGTCCTATCAAAAGAAATATTATAGTAAAAACTGAAATACATAATAACAATAATAATGCTATTAAATTTTTATTCATAGATATAACATAATAATAAAATAAAAAGCTACTGTAATTGTATAACAATAGCTTTCTAATTTTATTATTTTTCTAATAAAAAACGTATTATTTCCATAAAAGAAATACCTAACATAATTACATTTATTTTAATTTTTATCAACCGGATCAGGTTTGACTTCAGCTTTGATTTCTGTAATACTCATTTTGCAATCATTACAAGTACATTCAATAGCTTTTGTTTCCGGATAAAATCTTTCTCTACAGTCACAAGTTCCGGTACAGTTTATTACATAAGTAGTATTGTTGTTGTTAGCATAACTTACAGCAAAAGAATCCGAATAATTACCTGTTTCATTAAAATATACAAAAAATAAACAATAGTCATTATCTGTTTGAAGCTGACGAATTGAAGTAAATTTGATAATATCTCCTATTTTATAATTTTCATCAATTTCCGGTAATATTTTTTCTATATTAAAAGGAAAAACATGGTCGCCAAAAGTTAATTTGTTTTCAAAATTTATTAAAAATACCATGCTGCAATCTTTACAACTACATTGATTATAATAAGTACCTTCGTTTAAATCATAAATTCCTTCTATTTTACAGTCACAATCTCCAAAACAGAATGCTTGATATTTAATAACTTCATTAGCTTTATTAGTACTTGGTGCTAAATATAAGGCTTTGCAAAAACTATACTGTCTTATTTTTCCAAAATTATCTAAATAATCTATTGTTTGAATTTCATATTGAGAATACTGTTCTCCACCAAAAGAAATTATAGATTCTGCTCTAAAATCCATTTTGTTTTTTTTTAGCACATCATTAATAATATCAATTAAATTAATTTCTGTTGATTTTAATGCTACAGAATCATTATTAGTGTTATTATTTGAAACTTTTTCTTCACACCCTGCAAAAATTATTGCTATCACAGCAATTAAAAATATAAAAAACGTTTTAAATGTTTTCATTTTAAAAAATATTAATTTCTACTCTCACGGCTTCGTAGGTCTAGCCTTCTTAATTAATTTGTTTTGCTGTTTTTTTTTACGCTTTAATATATTGTTATTAACTATATTTAATTAATTCATTTTTTACTTGTTTAAATTTTTTACAAAGTAAATAATAATTTTTTACTTTTTCAAATATTTTTTACTTTTTTTAACCTAATAATTTTTAATTAGAAAAATTAGCTTTGATTATGCAAATATTGTTGTATCAAACAAAATATGTAGCATTTTTATAATACAAAAGAACATTTTTAAAAACAAGTAATTTGTATTTTAACCTATATTAGTTATGTCGTTAAGCCTTCTCAACCGGTCAATAATAAATCTTTTGTTAGTATATTTCAAAAACTCCCTATTCGTTGTATTTTGACCTGTTTTTTTCTCATAATTAATAGCAATCATCTATTGGTTCAAAATTAGTACCATAAAACGACATATTATCAATTACTGTTTTTTCTCCCGAAAATTTTTTATATGTTACATTTTTGAGTATAATATCAAATATCGGTTCATAATAATAACCAAAATGTTCATCTCCCGCTATACATACACTGTCATGTAATGATTCTATGATAATTTCACCTGAAACAGCTTTCCGTTCTTCCAAAATTAAAGAATCTAAATCGTTGCAAAAATAACAGTAACGCCGGCTATAATCAGGATTCTTTTTATTATTTGTGAAATTATTATAGAATTTTGTGTAATTTCACTCATATCAAATGATTGTTGCTCTAATGTAAAATCGAAACCATAAGAATTAAAATTTACTACTAACATCATGTTTTTTTCATAATCTTCTTTGTAATAAAAATAGCCGCAATTATGATTATTGTTATCTCTTGCAAAATTATATTTAACATCACATTCCTTTTTACAAGAAAAATAAAATAAAACAAATATAATTAACAAACATGCCCTGTTTTTTGAAAATTTATTGAAAAATATTCCATTCATAATATTAATTTTTTATGATTTTTTTAACTACTTTATGATTATTTGATTCTATAATTAAAAAATATACTTCTTTGGGTGTTTTTTGTAAATCAATTTTTGTATCAAAAAATTTATCATTAACAATTTTATTCTTTGTATTTATAATATTAAATATTTGTCTCATAAGTCGTCAAAAAACTACATTCTTCTTTTAATAAACATGTAATTAATAATTTTATACTTTTTTTATAAACGATATTTTTAATTTTATATTCGCAAAGTTATATTATTTTGTATTAAAAATCACATTTTTTTTCTAAAATTTTTTCTTTAGAATTTGCAAGAGTTGAAGAGCTGTAAACAATCTGTTTAATTTGTGTCTAAAATCATCAATCAAAAATCAAAAATTAATATTATCTTTGTAAAAAAACATTTATGGATAATTATATAGTTTCTGCGAGGAAATATCGTCCTGATAGTTTTGACAGTGTAGCAGGTCAAGATTCAATTACGCAAACACTAAAAAACGCAGTTGCCAATCATCAAATCGGACAAGCATATTTATTTACAGGTCCACGCGGAGTCGGCAAAACTACTTGTGCAAGAATTTTTGCTAAAACCATCAATTGTTCAAATATTACTCCGGAAGGCGACCCTTGCAACGAATGTAATTCTTGTAAAGCATTTAACGAACAACGCTCTATGAATATTTTTGAATTAGATGCCGCTTCAAAAAATTCTGTCGAAAATATTAAAGAAATTATTAACCAAGTTAGAATCCCTCCTCAAATTGGAAAATATAGTGTTTATATAATTGATGAAGTTCACATGCTCTCATCAGCGGCTTTTAACGCATTTTTAAAAACTCTGGAAGAACCTCCTTCTTATGCGGTTTTCATTCTTGCTACTACCGAAAAATATAAAATTATTCCAACAATTTTATCCCGTTGCCAAACTTACGATTTTAACAGAATTTCAATATCCGACATCATAAAAAGATTAGAATTTGTTGCTAATCGCGAAAATATTCAAACCGAACATGATGCGCTTCATGTAATTGCCCAAAAAGCAGACGGCGGAATGCGTGACGCACTTTCAATTTTCGACCTTATTGCAAGTTTCTCTAATCGAAATGTTACTTATGCTGATGCAATTACAAATCTGAATATCATTGATTATGATAAATATTTCGAAATTACAGATAAAATTTTAGCAGGAAATCATTCCGAATCTTTTATGATTCTTGATGACATTTTAAGAAACGGTTTTGAAGGAATTTACTTTATTAACGGACTTGCTTCTCATTTTAGAGATTTATTGGTTTGCAAAGCTCCTAATACACTTGAACTTTTAGAAGTTGGCGAAAAAACTAAAGAAAAATATTTGGAACACGCAAAAAAATGCTCTGAATTTTTCTTGTTTAGAGCTATCTCCATATTAAATAATTGTGAAATAAATTATCGTCAAAGTCAAAATAAAAGATTATTAATTGAACTTTCGCTATTGTCTTTATGTAATTTGGCGACTCCTATAAGCGAAAATAATCTTACACCGGATCAAAATAAAGAAATTGAAACCAAATCAAATTCACAACAAATACAAAATCCTACACTTCAACAACCTACGCCTCAAAAACAAGAAATAAAAACAGAAACTACTCCACCACTGCCAATTTCCAACCCAACAATTCCAAAAGGAAATATTGATAACGAAGTCTCTATCACAAAATTACAAACAGAAATTTTATCAGCAAATTCGATAAAAAACACTCCAATTGATTTTGAAAAATT
The DNA here is from genome assembly GCA_031284905.1 of Bacteroidales bacterium. Lineage (GTDB taxonomy): Bacteria > Bacteroidota > Bacteroidia > Bacteroidales > ML635J-15 > Bact-19. Next base: position 4,425 of record JAITXI010000134.1, on the reverse strand, counting down.
AAGAAAACACGAATGGGGAAAATTTTTAGAAACAGCAAATCTTAATAATCCGAAATTAAATAATTATCTAAAAACTCATATCCCTGAAAAAATCACAGAAGTAAAAGCATATATAAAAGTTGAAAACGAACCTGTAAAAATCAATCTTGATAATTATTTACCTATCATCAATAAACATTTCAAAAATATTTTAGAAAATGATTTGTTTGAGATTTTTGGAGGAATTGAAGAAGTGTCAGTAATATTAGAAAAAAACAGAGAAACTTCCAAAAGCACAACAGAACAGAAATATAATTTGCCAAAAAACGAACAAATTCTCAACGAATTGATAGAAAAAAACCCAAATGTTGAAAAAATTTATAATGAAGGAAATTTTTCTTTGGAATAATTTTTATAAAATAAATTAAAAATTGTAACTTTGTATAAATTTTAAACTACTAAAATGAGAAAACATATCTTTAATGCAGGTCCTTGTAAATTATCAGACAGAACCATTGAAAACACTGCTAAAGCAGTATTGGAATTAAACAATTGCGGACAATCAATTATGGAAGTTTCGCACAGGAGTAAAGATTTTGAACCGGTTTTAGACGAAACTATCGCCTTAATGAGAGAAATTTTGAACATTCCTGAAAATTATTCAGTTTTATTTTTAGGCGGTGGTGCAAGTTTGCAATTTTGCATGATACCCTACAACTTCCTGAAAACCAAAGCATTTTACCTAAACACAGGTACATGGGCTACTAAAGCAAAAGAAGAAGCAGAACTTCTTGGTTTCGGCGAAGTTGTTTCAGTTTCATCAAAAGACAAAAATTTTACTTATATTCCAAAAGGTTTTGAAGTCCCAAAAGATGTTGATTATGCTCACATTACAACAAATAACACAATTCGCGGAACAGAAATCCGTGAAGATTGGGATTTCGGAGTTCCTTTAATTGCCGATATGTCTTCCGACATTTTAAGTCGTCCGGTAGATGTAACAAAATACAAAATGATTTATGGTGGTGCTCAAAAAAATATGGGACCTGCCGGAGTTACTTTCGTAATTATTGAAAATGAATTTGCAAAATCATTTGTTACCGACAGAAAAATTCCGACAATGTTAAAATATATGACACATATTGATAACGGAACTATGTATAATACTCCTCCTTGTATCAATATTTTTGCTATTCGTGAAACATTGTTGTGGATAAAAGAATTAGGCGGATTAAAAATAATGGATAAATTAGCTGACGAAAGAGCAAACCTTTTATATAACGCAATAGATAATAGTAAAATGTTTGTCGCTCCTGTTCAAGTGAAAGAAGACCGTTCCAGAATGAATATAGATTTCGTTTTCAAACCTGAATTTCAAGAATTAGAAGCCGACTTCTTAAAATTTGTTGCTTCCAAAAATTGCGTTGGCTTGAAAGGACATCGTTCTGTTGGCGGATTAAGAGCATCTACTTATAACGCTTGTACTATCGAAGATGTTAAATCGCTCATCGTTGCTATGACAGAATTTGAAAAATCAAACTTGTAATTTTTTATAAATTTGTTTGTTAGGCATAAAAAAGAGATTATTTTTAGTCTCTTTTTTGTTTTTAGTTGTAAATTACTATATAAAATTATATTTTTGAAAAAATTTGACAAATGAACGCACATTATAAAATTGGAGTTGCTCTAAGTGGAGGTGGTATTAAAGGATTGTGTCATGCAGGAGCTTTGAAAGCACTTGAAGAATATGGCATTAAACCTGATATTATTGCGGGAGTAAGCGCAGGAGCAATTGTTGGGGCATTATATGCCGATGGATATTCACCTAATGAGATTGGAGAATTTTTTAAAAATATTTCTTTTCGTCAGATGACAAAAATAAAAGTCCTTGATAGTGGTTTCTTTTCTATTGATGAATTTGAAAAATTTTTGTCAAAAAAATTAAAAGCAAAAACTTTTGAAAAACTTTCTATCCCTTTGAAAATAGTTGCAACCGACTTGGATAAAGGTAAAAGTGTTACTTTTACTCATGGTTCTTTAATTGATAAAATCATAGCATCTTCATCTATGCCTATTTTGTTTATGCCAAAAATAATAGCAGGGACTCATTATGTGGATGGAGGTGTTTTCAAAAATTTTCCGGTTTCAACTATTCGTGAAGATTGCGATACAATAATAGGAATAAATGCGAGTCCTATGGTTACTTCCGAATATAAATTAAATATTAAAAATATTGCAATGCGTTCATATCATTTTATGGAAAAAGCAAATATTTTACACGACAAAGAAATATGCGATATTTTAATCGAACCTACTGATATGGGACATTTCGATACTTTCTCGCTTGATAAAAGTCAAGAAATTTTTGAAGTCGGATATAGTTCAACAAAAGCTATTATTGAAAACAATAATATTTTATCTCGAATTTGACAAGGATTTGGAAAAAATAAATTGAAAAATCTCTCGCTCAACTTCCAACAATGTCATGTTTCTCCTTGCCATTACTTTTTCCATAACTTCAAAAGCTGCTTCCAAACGGAATTCTTTCATTCCGGCATATCCGCCCCAAGAAAATGATGGAATAAAATTTCGTGGAAATCCTGCCCCAAAAATATTTGACGAAACGCCGACTGTTGTCCCCGTATTAAACATTGTATTTATTCCACATTTTGAATGGTCTCCCATAATTAAACCACAAAATTGCAACCCTGTATCTTCAAATTTTTCTGTTTTGTAATTCCACAATTTTACATTTGCATAATTATTTTTCAAATTTGAAGTATTTGAACCTGCTCCAAAATTACACCACTCCCCAACTACTGAATTCCCAATAAATCCATCATGAGCTTTATTTGAAAATCCAAAAAAAACAGTATTATTAACCTCTCCACCAATCTTACAATGAGGACCAATAGTTGTGCCTGTATAGATTTTTGTACCCATTTTTAATTCGGAATCTTCACAAATTGCAAATGGTCCCCTTATATGTGAACCTTCCATTATTTTACAATTTTTACCAATATAAACAGAACCTTCCATAGCATTAATAGTCGAACATTCAATAAAACAACCTTCTTCTACAAATATAGGAAACTTACCAAAACAAACATTTGTATTGCTTATTTTAACCGATTTTCTGTTCTTTGTAAGCAATTCAAAATCTTTTTCAATACAAATACTATTCAATGAAAAAATATCTGTAAGTTTTTTTATTTGCAAAATTTCTTTTTCATAATAAATTATGTTTTCAGGAATTTCAAGATTTTTATTACAACTATAAGCAATAACAATATTGTCTTTTTTCAAAACAGTATTTTTTAAATTTGAAATTTTAGAAAGTAAATCCAAATTCGGAATAATGCTTGCATTTACAATAATATTTTCATTTTTAACAATAAGATGATATTTTTTTTGCAAATATTTTTCAGTCAAAACAGAAATATTTTCACATCCTAACAAACTCCATTTTTCTTTAATTGTAGTGATACCAATTCTAAAATCAGAAATAGAACGAGTGAAACTTAAAGGAAGAAAATTAGTATGTTCTTCAAAATCCGATAAAATAATATTCATTGTTTTTTTTACAAAATTAACAAATAATCACAAAATTATTTGATTATAATTAAAGTTCTTTACATTTGTTGAAAAATTTAGGTAATGTAAAAAACAATCTTAATAACAAATTTCAAAAATAAGCAATATTTTATCTTTGCTAAATAATAAAGTTTGACGTGCGGTAGGGCAAGTTTTATGTACGCAGACGACAGAATACGAGCGGCAGTTTTCTACAGACTTGACAGCGTACAACGAAAAAAATCACTTGACATAATCAAAATCTCAATAAAAAGTTGTATTTTTGCATTATAAAAAATATTAAGAAATGGACATTAAATATCTGCAATCCAAGGGATTTATTGCAAAACCATTCATAAAGTGGGTTGGTGGAAAGGGACAACTTATATCTTCCATTGAAAAATTGTTGCCGGAAGAGGTTTACGGTTATTCCGACATGACTTACATTGAAGCATTTGTTGGTGGTGGTGCGATGTTGTTTTGGATATTGAGAAATGCTCCAGCTGTCAAAAAAGCCGTTATCAATGACATTAATCCCGATTTGACAAACGCTTATCGAACTGTAAAAGAAAATGTTTACGAATTAATCATTTTACTCAAAAACATTCAAAGAGAATATCATTCTCTTACTTCAGAAGAGAGCCGAAAAGAATATTTTCTCAAAATGCGAGAGAGGTATAATACCAAATCACTTGACAATATTGAAAACACAGCGTTATTTATTTTCCTTAATCGTACTTGTTTCAACGGATTATACCGAGTAAACAGCAAAGGTTTATTTAACGTGCCTTTCGGAAAATACACAAATCCAACTATTTGCGATGAAAATACGCTACTTATAGACAACGAGTTATTGCAAAAAGTAGAAATTCT
>JAITXI010000130.1 GCA_031284905.1 Bacteroidales bacterium | reverse complement strand
TGCCATTTCCAAAAATCGAATTTGCAGAATCCGAATTTCCTATCATAGAAGCCTCATCTACAATAAAAACAGTATCCTTATATTTATTATAATTCAAAACAAAATTATCGTTAATACTTTCAGTAGATTTTTTTCGATAAATACATTTATGAATAGTTGAAGCATTATGTTCCGAATAAGAAGTAAGAACTTTTGCAGCTCTTCCGGTTGGAGCTAATAGAACAACTTTCAACTTTATTTCATCTAAAAATTTTATTAAAGCACTTATTAAATAAGTTTTTCCCGTTCCTGCGTATCCCAATAAAACGAAAATACAAAGATTATCAACATCATCAAAAAAATTTGCCAATTCAAGAATTGCTTTTTCTTGAGAAAATGTTGGCTCATATCCTAATTTTAATAATATTTTATGTTGTAAAAAATGTTTATTCACTGAAAAAAATTATGTAATGAAAAAAAAAATTATTATCTTTGCAACAAATTTAAACTAAATTTTTGACAAAATGAATAATAAAATAAAAGTTATATTAATAATTGTATTTTTAGCTGTTGCAGCAGTGTTATCATGTCTTATTTTTGCCGGAATTAGAAAACCAATAAAATTTGAAGAGGACAAACAATTAAGATTTGATATTACAATTGAGAGATTAAAAGATATTAAAGAAGCTCAAAGATTGTATAAAGAACAAACCGGAAATTATACCAATTCTTTTGATACTTTGGTAGAATTCATAAATAACGGTAAATTAAAGGTAGTACAAAAAATCGGCTTTGTCCCTGATTCCTTAACAGAAAAAGAGGCATTAAAGTTAGGAATTGTAAAACGTGATACAATTTTACTTTCAGTTTTGGATACACTTCTAAGTACTCGAAAAACTTATAAAAAAGATGGTACTAATTATCTTCCGTTAAATCTAAAAGAATTATCTATCATTCCTGTAGGTAAAAAAACTCCTTTTATTATGGATACTGCATCTGTTTTAACAGGTTCAGGAGTCGTTCTTAAAGTTTTTCAATGCTATACTTTATACGATGACGTTTTAGATAATCTTGACAAACAATTGATTATCAACTTGAAACAAACTAAGAAAGAATCAATAATTTCTTGGGTAAAAGAGCAAGTAACAGACAGTTTAAATAATACAAGAGATACATTAGTTCTTAAAGAAATTATGGAAAAAGCATGTATTAGACTTGGGAAATTAGATGAAGCCAATAATAATGCAGGAAATTGGGATTAATAGTTGAAATATTCCAATGAATGAAATAAATATTAAAAGTAAAAATAATATCATTGAACAAGATACAGTATTGTCCATTTTGAATTTTCAAGATGGACTTTGCTGTAATTTATGGAATGAAGAAACAAATTTTTTTGAATCTTTAATTTATAAAAATTCTTTTCGGGGAAATTTAACAGCCGAATTAGAAAAAACTTTATTTGACAACAATTTATTGAGAGTAGCGTTCAAAAAGACAAATGTCGTTATTGCTACAAATAAAGCAACAATAGTACCTCGTTCGATTTTTTCAGAAGATAAAATTGAACAAATTTATACATCAAATTTTATTTTTGATAGCAACGTCGAAAAAATATTATATTCTGAATTACCAAAAACTAAAAATATTATATTATATTCCATAAAAAAAGAACTTTACGATTTTTATTTAGAGAAATTTTCAAACTGTAAATTTTATTCATCATCATATTCATTTATAGAAAATAGTTATATAATGAATAAAATTTCAGAAAATAGAGAAAATTCTAAAATATTTTTGCAAGTTTATCAAGATTATTTTGAAGTTTTAGTAATTTTTAAAGAAAGAATACTATTATTCAATACCTATAAATATAAAACAGATAATGATATTTTGTATTATATTATTAATATTTTTGAACAATTAAATCTTCCACAAGAAGAAGCAGAAATTTGTATTTCAGGAATAATTGAAAAAACAAATATGGCTATAATAATGCTGAAAAAATTTGTGAAATTTGTTTATTTTACGCCAATCAACAATTTGTTTAGATACAATTATCAATTTTTAGATTTACAACCTCATTATTTTTATTATTTTCTCAATCTCATAAAATGCGAATAATCGGAGGAAAATATCGCGGGAAAAATATCTGTCCCCCAGCCAATTTTAAGGCACGTCCAACAACTGATTTTGCAAAAGAAGCAATTTTCACAATGTTACACAATACATTTAATATTGAAAATCTGAACGTATTAGATTTATTTAGCGGAACAGGTAATATATCTTATGAATTTTGTAGCAGAAATTGTAAATCCTTAATAGCAATAGAAAAAAATCCTATTCATGCAAAATTTATCAAATCGCAAATTGATAACCTAGAATTTTTACAAGCAAGAATAATACAAACTGATGTTTTCATTTATTTACAAAAATGTCAGGAAAAATTTGATATAATATTTGCAGACCCACCATATACTTTAGACAACATTGAAGAAATATATGAATTAGTTATAAAAAATAATTTGCTAACTCCTGATTCTTGGTTAATAATTGAACATTCGGAAAGCACAAAACTGTCTCATCTGCCATTCTTTAAAGTATTGAAAAAATATGGAAGCGTAAATCTTAGTATTTTTGAGATATGAGTAGTGCAATAGTTTTCAGTAAGCCACTTTTTGATGCAGTTACTCCGGAAATCTTAAAATTTCATTTGTTGTTTATAAAAATTCTGTTAATTTTGTAAAAAAATCTAAAATATGTTAACAGAACAAGAAATCAGACGAGAAACCGTATTTTCGGTTGCAAAAAAAATGGCTGTTGCTGCACGTACGGCACCAAAAGGAAGAGGAGTTGATAATCTTGAAATAAAAATTATTTCAGAAAAAAACGAATTAGATGCTATTGCAAATATTTTAGAAGAATTAGCAGTAAAATTCAATCAAGATTTTTTCGCAAGAGATGCAAAAAATATAAGACATTCAGATGCTGTTTTACTTTTAGGAACGAAAATAAAACCTATGGGATTAACTGTTTGCGGTGCTTGTGGTTTTAAAAACTGTGCAGAAAAAATTCAATATATAGAAGTTCCCTGTATTTTTAATACTAACGATTTAGGGATTGCAATCGGTTCAGCTGTAAGTATTGCAGCAGATAACAGAATTGATAATCGTGTGATGTACACACTTGGTATTGCTGCCAAAGAATTAAAATTTTTCCCTGACGATGTGAAAATTATTCTTGGTATTGTGATGGGAATTTATAGTAAGAATATATTTTTTGACAGATAGAACGGGTAACGGAAAAACGTGAAACTGACAAATGTAGAAGTACATTTGTTTTTTTACTGTTTTGATTTTAGATTGTTACGCTTCGCTCCACGAGGGCTAAAGCTGTTCATCTAATGGAAAATTGAAAATTGAAAATTGAAAATTGAAAATGGAAAATGGAGAATGGAGAATGGGAGGCTAAATGGTCTCATATCTCAATACTTTCAATTTTCAACTCTCTTCTATTCTTTTGAAAACAATTCAATAATCTGCTCGCAATAGGTTTTTGAAACAGGTATATTTGGAACATTTTCATTGTCTAATTCTAAAAAAAATCCTCCTCTGGCTTTTCTTAAAACAACTACTTTGTGAATATTTATAATGAAGGATCTATGACATCTAACTAATCCTCTACCTTTAAACGTTGCTTCAATACTATTCAGACTATTCCTAAACATAAATACGGATACGGTTTCTTTTGATAAATAATGAACCGTAATATAATTATCTGCTGATTCAAGATACAAAATATTATCTAATCTTATTGATAAACGTTCTGTTCCTTTGTCATCTGTGAAATTTATCAAATCATTTTCATGATTTTCAATATTATCATTTTTTAAACTTTCAATAACATTTCTACTTTCTAAATAAGAAATAAAAAGTATTGAAATTGCGTAAGGTATCAATTCCATTATTGAAATATTAAAAACTGCTTTTCCAAAAATAATTAAAAATTTGCGTGGATCTTGAAAAAAATAGTGATTTAAGCAAGTGTAAATTATTGATATAAATAATATTTCTACTAAAATCCAAAATCCAAATTTGTAAAAATTGATTTTTTTCTTTAAACTATGCTTATACATTAAATATCTGCTAAAAGATAAGATTATCATGCCAAACAGAGCAGGTAATAATAGAAATACAAAATATAAAATAGAACCTTTTTCTTTGGGAAACCATATCGTTGAATCGAAAGGGGGATAAATTATTAAAAAAGTAACAGCAAATAAAAAAATGAAGATTAATATCTTGAAACAATTTTTTTTATCCGTAATATATAGTGGAATATATTTTTTCATCTATTATTTATCATTTACAAAAGTATAATTTATTATTGAAATTAAAAAATTTAGTATCATTTTTTGCAAATTTCGTCCCACAAGATGCAAATTTCGTCCCTATATAGCGAATTTCGTCCCTATATAGCGAATTTTGTCCCATAAGATGATAATTTCACAGAAAAAAGTTATTTTTTTAAAAAGAAGTTATTTTTTTGTTTGAACTTTGTAAAATTAAAAAACACAAAATGGAAATAACAAGATTGTTCGATATTTTAACAAAGTATGAGGCGGATTATCCAAATTTAAAAGTTGCATTAAGTGGAAAGCAAAACGGACAATGGGTCGAATATTCACCACAACAATATATAGAAATTGCTAATAATTTAAGTTACGCTTTTATTAAATTAGGAATTGAAGTTGGCGATAAAATTGCAATAATTTCGGGAAATCGACCGGAATGGAATATGATTGATATGGCAATTATGCAAATAGGAGCTATTTCTGTTCCGATTTATCCTACAATCAGCGAAAAAGATTATGATTTTATTTTTAATAATTGTGAAGCAAAAATTGCTGTTATTGAAGGTAGTGAGGTAACACATAAAATTCAAAATATTTTACCGAATACTCCTAATTTAAAACACGTATATACTTTTGTAAATAGAGATGTTTTTTCATATTTGGAACAATTGACAGATTTAGGAAAGGAAAATCCTAATCCCGAAGAATTACAAAAAAGAAAAGATTTGGTAAAAGATAGTGATTGTGCTACAATTATTTATACATCAGGAACAACAGGTACACCTAAAGGAGTAATGTTATCACACAGTAATATTGTAAATCAATTATTAAATTTAGAGCAAATTCCTACAAAATGGTCGAACAAAGCATTTAGTTTTTTACCATTATGTCATGCTTATGAAAGAATGTTGGTTTTTTTATATCAATATTTGGGAATGTCGGTTTATTATGCACAAAATTTAGGTACGGTAGCGTCAGATTTGAAAGAAATTAATCCAACTATGATGTCTGCAGTTCCTCGTATGTTGGAAAAAATTTACGATAAAGTTTATAGTTCCGGACAAAAACTACCATTTTTGAAAAGAAAAATATTTTTTTGGGCAATAAAATTAGCCCGAAAATATAAAATTGAAGATAGAGAAAGAAGTGCTTTTTATAATTTTAAACATAAAATTGCAGATAAATTAGTATATAGCACTATTCGGAAAACTTTAGGCGGAAATTTTGATATTGTAGTTTCGGGAGCGGCAAGTATTCAAGCGAGAATGGCTTCGTTTTTTTCTGCGATAGGAATGCCGATTTTTGAAGGATATGGACTTACAGAGACATCGCCTGTTTTGGCAGTAAGTTGTCGTTTGCCTTATGGCAGGGAAGCCGGAACAGTTGGTTTTCCATTGCCCGGAGTCGAAGTAAAAATTGATGATAATGGAGAAGTTTGTTGTCGTGGACATAATGTGATGATGGGATATTATAAAGATGAAAAACTTACAAGAGAAGTAATTGATGAAGATGGCTGGTTTCATACAGGTGATTTGGGAAAATTTACTGATAAAGGTCAATTAGTCTTAACAGGAAGAAAGAAAAATTTATTTAAAACTTCTTTTGGAAAATATATTAATCCTCAACTAATAGAAGAAAAATTTTGTGAATCTCCATTTATCGAAAATATGGTCGTTGTAGGAGAAAATCAAAAATTTGCAGCAGCACTTATTTCTCCGGATTTTGAATTTATAAAAGAATGGTGCAGTCGTCATAACGTTACATATACGAAGCCGACCGAAATAATTAAAAATGAATTAATTGTAAATAGATATAACAGAGAAATTGTAAAATATAATCTATTTTTTGGGGATACGGAAAAAATTAAAAAATTTGTATTAATTCCTGACGAATGGTCGCAACTTACTGATATATTAACACCAACGTTGAAAGTAAAACGAAATTTGGTAATTTTACGCTATCATGATGAAATAAATAATTTGTTTGGAATAAAGGAAGAGTAAGTTGAAAATTGGGACGGGCGAATGGGACTCACTGCTCATTTAATATTCGTGCATTGGCTTCGCCGAGCTAAAGGTTCGTGGCTATTTCGGAACGGACTAACGGTAACTCCGAAGGAATAGATTGTTTCGTACCTTGCTGTGACGCTCGTAAATCAAAAATCATATATTAGTTTATTTCTCACTTTGTAGAAAAAAAACGCTATTTTATCTAAATAATGAATATTTTTTTAGTTTCTTTGAGTATTAATGTTAATTTTGTAATACAAAAAATATTTACTATAAATGAATTTTGATACATTATTGGCAATTAGTCCTATTGACGGAAGGTATGCAGAAAAGACAGAAAAATTACATGTTTTTTTTTCAGAATATGCAGTAATAAAATATCGAGTTTATGTTGAAATTGAATATTTTATTGCACTTTTATTAATTCCTTTGCCGGAATTAATAAAAATTAGTCAGAAAAATATCGAAGATATAAGAAAAATTTATGAAAATTTTGCTGTTGATGACGCTCAAAAAATAAAGAATATTGAAAAAATTACAAATCATGATGTAAAAGCAGTAGAATATTTTATTAAAGAAAAATTTGATGAGTTAAATTTATCCGAATATAAAGAATTTATCCATTTTGGATTAACTTCACAAGATATAAATAACACTGCATTTCATATCGGATTTTTAGAATTTTTGAATGAAATATATTTGCCTGAAATAAAAAAGACTGTTGAAAATTTAAAAGAAAAGGCAAATATTTATAAAGATATTCCTATGTTGGCTCATACTCACGGACAACCGGCTTCTCCAACAAATCTTGGAAAAGAAATAATGGTTTTTGTTTATCGTTTGGAAAAACAAATAGAGGTAATTTCTAAAATTCCCGTAACAGGAAAATTTGGTGGTGCTGTCGGAAATTTTAATGCTCATAAAGTTGCCTGTCCGGATATTGATTGGGTAGAATTTGCAAACAAATTTCTTTATGAGAAATTAAATCTTGCACGTGAACAGTTTACGACACAAATTTCAAATTATGATGCATTAGCTGCAACTTTTGATGCTGCAAAACGCATTAATACAATTTTAATTGATTGTTGTCGTGATTTTTGGCAATATATTTCAATGGAATATTTCAAACAAAAAATCAATAAAAACGAAGTAGGTTCAAGCGCAATGCCACATAAAGTGAACCCTATAGATTTTGAAAATGCAGAAGGAAATTTAGGTATGGCAAATGCCGTTTTTGAACATTTATCAGCAAAATTGCCAATTAGTCGTTTGCAAAGAGATTTAACGGACTCTACGGTTTTACGAAATATTGGAGTTCCGTGTGCTCATACAATCATTGCTTTAAAATCTTTACAAAAAGGATTAGACAAATTAATTGTAAATGAAGAAAAAATCCATGAAGAGTTAGAAAATAATTGGATAGTTGTTGCAGAAGCAATTCAAACAATTTTAAGAAAAAATAATTATCCAAATCCATATGAAGCATTGAAGGAACTTACTCGAACAAATTCAAAAATTAATAAAGAAGCAATTCAAAATTTTATTAATTCATTGAATATCTCTGATGAAATTAAAAATCAATTATTAAGTATCACACCATTTAATTATACCGGATATGTTTCATACGATTTGAAACAAAAAAACTAAAAACAAAATAAATACAAATAAATAAACATGAAAGATTTTCTACAAATTATAAAATATATAAAGTCATTCAAATTATCAGCAATATTTAATATATTTTTCAATCTTTTAGCTTCTTTTTTTACAGTATTCTCATTTGCATTAGCAATTCCATTTTTGGGTGTCTTGTTTGAAACTCAACCGCTTGTAACAGAAAGACTTCCATTAGATATTTTTAATTTTAGTTCTGATAGCATCATTAATAATTTTTATTATTTTTTAAGTAAAATTATTATAGAAAATGGGAAAGTTGACGCATTATTTTTTTTAGGAGTAGCAGTTATTATTTTTACATTATTTAAAACTTTGTTCATGTATTTGGCAAACCATTTTATGGTTCCATTAAGAAATGGAGTTGTAAGAAACATACGCAATGAGTTGTATCAAAAAGTTGTGTCGTTACATATCGGATATTTTACAGAAGAGAAAAAAGGGAATATAATGTCGCGTATGAGTAACGATGTTCAAGAAATAGAATGGGGAATAATGAGTTCTTTGGAAATGCTCTTTAGGGATCCGATACGAATTGTTATTTATTTAGGCGTAATGATTTATATCAGTTGGGAATTAACTGTTTTTGCATTTGTATTATTAATTGTAGTAGGTTTAATTATTGGATTTTCAGGTAAAAATTTAAGGAAAAAAGGACAGAAAGGACAGGCTCAAGTTGGAAATTTAATGGCATTAATTGAAGAAATGATTGGAGGCTTGAGAATAATTAAAGCTTTTAATGCGGAAAAACATTCTTTTAAGAATTTTGAAAAAGAAAATAATGAATATACGAAAACTTTAAATATTATTAGTAGAATACGATTTATTGCAAGTCCGCTTACAGAATTATTTGCTACCTTTGCAATAGTAGTTATTATGTGGTTTGGCGGGAAATTAATATTAGATGGTAAGGGTACTTTTTCTCCACAACAATTAATAGGATATTTAGTTATTTTCAGTCAAATAATTGTCCCCGGAAAGAGTATTACAACTGCTTGGTATAACATCAAAAAAGCAATTGCTTCTGTTGATAGAATTAACGATATTTTAAATGCAAAAAATACTATTCAGGAAACTCAAGGAAACTCGGTTCTGAAAGAATTTTCAAATTCAATAGAATATCAACATGTTAATTTCTCATATACGGATATTTCCGTATTAAGTGATATAAATTTGAAAATTATTAAAGGACAAACAATTGCCCTAATTGGTCATAGTGGCTCAGGAAAATCAACTTTAATTGATTTAATACCCAGATTTTATGATATTACAAGCGGAAAACTTTTGATAGACGGAATAGATGTTAAAGAATATAATTTGTATTCATTGCGAGATAAAATTGGATATGTAAATCAAAACCCGATATTATTTAATGATACAATTTTTAATAATATAGCATTTGGAATGACCGATGTGGAAAAAGAAAAAATAATAGGTGCAGCAAGAATTGCAAATGCTCACGATTTTATTATGGCGACTGAAAATGGATACGACACAAATATCGGAGACGGAGGTTGCCGCTTATCGGGAGGACAACGACAACGTTTGAGTATCGCTAGAGCAATTCTGAAAAATCCGCCAATTTTAATTCTTGATGAAGCAACTTCTGCTCTTGATACAGAATCGGAAAAAATTGTTCAAGAAGCTATCGAAAATTTGATGAAAGATAGAACTTCAATTGTTATTGCTCACAGATTATCAACAATTAAACATGCAGATTTAATTTGTGTACTTGAAAATTCTAAAATTGTTGAAATGGGAACTCACGAAGCATTAATTGCTCAAAAAAATGTTTATTATAAACTTTATAACATTCAAAATTCTTAATATGAACAGTTTTAATATTCAATTAAATAAAAAAGTTTTGTTGATTTCTATTTTATCTATATTAATATTTAATCTATCAGGTTGTAAACATAAAAATAGACGTCCAATACTTGATAATTCAGGAAACCATAAAGAATTAAAACAAATAATTTATGGTTTTGATAATCCTCCGAAATTTAGGAAAGATGGAGAATTAAGATTTTTAAACTCAAATAAAGATACTTTATTTTTTATAAATACTGAAGTTGTAAATACAGATGTTGAAAGAATGCGTGGATTGATGTTTCGTCCGGAAATGGATGAAAACAACGGAATGCTGTTCATCATGGAAAAAGAAGATTATCAATCATTTTATATGAGAAATACAATTATTCCGCTTGATATTATTTATATTAATTCAAATTGTGAAATTGTTGATATTTATAAAAATACAAAAGTTAGAGATGAAACTTCTTTACCATCATCGGCTGTCGCTAAATATGTGGTTGAAATAAATGCAGGACTTTGTGATAAATATAATATTGAGAAAGGCAACTTTGTTGTAATTTATTAACAATCAAAGGAATATATGAAAACTGATGAAAAACAATCTTGTTTAGATAATTTCTTTTTTATTAAATCCGAAAGAAAATTTGAGAGAATTAATATCAAAGATGTTATTTATATTGAAGGATTAAAAGATTATTCAAAAGTACATACAATTCAAAAAATTTATGTTACGGCAATAAATATTAAATCGTTTTATGAAAGGTTGGATAAAAATGTTTTTATTAGAATAAATAAGTCTTTTATTATAAATTTTGATTATATAAATTTTATTGAAAAAAATTTTGTGAGTATTAATAATGAATTATTACCAATAGGAAATATTTACAAACAAAATTTGATGGATTATGTTAATTCAAAATTAATAAAAAGGTAGATATTATTATTTATTTGAAAAGACCATTTAAAGTAGCATCTATTTTATTATAAACGACAGATAAATCGGCAGGATTTCCAATAAAATCTAAATCATCAACTTCAATAACAATATATTTTCCTTCATTATAAGAGCTAATCCAAGCCTCGTATCTGTCGTTCAAGTTGGATAAATAGTCGAGACGAATGGAACTTTCGTATTCTCTGCCACGTTTTTGAATTTGTTTAACTAATGTAGGAACGCTTGCTTTTAGATAAATTAATAAATCCGGAGCTTTAATTACACTTGTCATTAAATTGAAAAGGTCAATATAATTATTGAAATCTCTTGTATTCATAAGTCCCATTGAATGTAAATTCGGAGCAAAAATGTGAGCATCTTCATAAATAGTTCTGTCTTGAATAATAACTTTATGAGATCTATTGATGTCAAGAACTTGCTGAAATCGTTTATTTAGAAAAAATATTTGAAGATTAAACGACCATCTTTGCATATCATCATAAAAATCGTTCAAATATGGATTGTTATCAACTGTTTCAAATTGAGGTGTCCAACCATAGTTCTTTGCAATTAATTTTGTAATTGTAGTTTTTCCTGAACCTATATTTCCTGCTACTGCTATGTGCATATTTTACTAATTAAAAAAAGATAAAATTAAATATTTTTTTGCAATTAAAAAAATTTATATTTAATTAATTTTTCATTCGTCAAAAAATAGATAAAATTATTATAAACATTAAATTCAATAATATTGTCAATTTTTGGGATAGTAACTTTCGTTTCGCTATCTTCTTGAATACTGTATTTTGTTAAAGTTTGACCATCAAGCAAAAAAATATTATCATTGAATGTATCAATATAATTTGTGTTATTGAATTTATAGGTTTTGAAATAATTTCCAAATTTATCAAGAATAATAATTTTATTGCTATTCAATTGTAGAAATATGAAATTATTTGTTTCTTTCATAAAAACAGGACTATCATTTCCGATAATTTGATAAAGATTAATTCCCGTCGCTATAGTTTTTAAATTATTGTCGATAAGTGAAATGTGAGATTGTTGCATATCATAAAGCCAAAACCCTTTATGAGAATTACAAATAATATTAGTGGAAAAAAAACCTAAATCATCTAAATTTATTGGAGTTCTTAATTCGGAAAAATTATTATCTAAAAAAACTATCCTATTTATTTCTTTGTAATATAGTAAACTAACAAATGGATTTGAAACGTCAATTTGCGAAATTAAACCATTACTTTTAGAATCATAGTTATATGTTAAATTATTTTCTGAAAGTGTTTTCCGAAGATTATTATTTTGTAGAAAATAAAAATTTCCAAGAATATCAATAGAAAATTGTTTGGCTTTAATTTCTTTTTCTTCAACAAATTCTAATTGAGAATAAGAATTAAGAAAATAAAAAATTAAGAAAATAAAAAATATTATTTTTTTTAGTTTCATAAGAAATTATCTTACAATAATTATGCTAAAGTAACGAAAATAAAAAAACTATTATATATTTCCCTTAGTTTGAAACAAGAAGTGTATTTTTTGTGGACACACACATATTTTATGGACAAAGTAATAACATTAGAAAATTAAAGTTTTTTTGCCAAAAAATAATAATAAATTTGTAGGGAAAAAGAAATTATATGAGTGAAGAAGAACGAGCAGAGATGATACAATTGATGATAGATAATTTCGATTTTCAGGACGAGCCTAAATTAGGAATATTTTGGTATGATGAATACAAAGACCAATTAATGGGAGTAACAAAAATTGAAGCAATGGACGTGCCATTCTTAAACGACTCTGCGATAAAAAAACAATTCGTTCTCTTCATAAAGATTGGTGGACAAAACAAAAAATGCGTTATCTTTCAGGAAAAGAAAAAAACAGTATTTTTAAAAGTGATTATACAAAAATTCCACGAGAAAAATTATTCCAAAGACGTGATGGGGTATTTGAAATCATGTGTGGCAGTTGGATAAACGAACATATTATTGATTTGATAATAGAAGAATTTGACCTGCAAAAGCAAAAGATAGAAACAATAATTGACGAACATTGGGAATTGGGACATGGCTGGAGCGAAGAATTATAGAGTAAAAAAAATTTGTAGAAAATATTAATAACAAAATAGAAAAATCAACAAAAAGTTATGTTTTTTGTAACAATGGTAAAATGTCATTTAGACATGTTATTGTTGAAAAATATTATTTAACCTTACCTGCTATGATAGTAAGTTAGTATCAGTTATTCGATACAATGTAGAAATTCAAGCCTATTATAATCGAAAGATTTATGAATGAAGATTGTATTAGGAGATAAATTGAAGCTAATCAAACCGGCACTTCTTTTTTAACAAATAATGCGCTAATTTCGTACAGAATATACAAAGGGAGAAAAACTATCATTAAAGTAAAAGGGTCGCCGGAGGGAGTTATTAAAGCAGCCGCAATTAATAAAATTACAACTGCATGACGACGATAACGTCTGAAAAATGATTTCGTAAGAAGTCCCAATTTTGATAAAAGCCACGAAACCAGCGGTAATTCAAAAACTAATCCCATAACAAGTATTAAAGTAAAAAAATTACTCATGTAAGAATTTAGGGAAATCTGATTTGGAATTTCGGCGCTTACTTGATATTGTGATAAAAATCTAAGAGTCAGAGGAAAAACCATTACATAACTTACGCAACAACCGATATAAAACATTATTGTGCCAAAAATAAATGCCAGCAGAACACTATTTTTTTCTTTCTTATACAAAGCCGAACTAATAAATCTGTAAATTTCAAAAATTATGTACGGACAAGTACAAATAAAAGCAAACCAACACGCAGACGAAATGTGCATGATAAATTGAGAAGCTAAATTAATGTTAATTAAATCAACGTGAAAATCGGGTTTTGAAAAATCCGGAAAAAATGGAGAGTCAAAGCTGACTAATTCAAAAAATTTATAAAGGAAAAAATCACTATGACAAGGAGCTAGAATAAAATGATCAAACAATTTCGGCATAAAATAGAAAAAGCCAATAGTAAAAACGAAGAAAACAATAACAATTCTAATTATTGTCCATCTCAGAACTTCCAGATGATCCCAAAATGTGATATTACTATTATCCGACATTTATTTTTTCTGATTTTTATCCTCTACATCAGAATTTATTTCGTCTTCAACACCTTTTACGCCTTCTTTAAAATTTTTCACTCCTTTGCCGAGTCCTTTCATTAATTCAGGAATTTTTTTACCGCCAAAAAGCAATAAAACAATTAAAGCAATAATAATAATTTCAGGTGCACCTAAATTTTGAAATATTAAAAATATGTTATTCATATTGATATTTTTTAATAGACTTCAATTAAATTTTCAAATAGCACGAAGTCAAATAATACTATTTAATATTTTTACAAAGATATTATTTTTTATGAAATGTTTAAAGATAAAGTTTTATTTTTTTTATAATTTTTGAGCAAGTTCAAAATTATTTACATTATTGTTGTAAATTTGCTCAAGAATGTTTAAATTTGTAATGGTGTAAAATTCGTAAATAACTTTATGAAACTTAACCATTTAATCTAAAAAAAATGAATTACACAAAAATAATATTAAAACCAAAAAAAGAAGAATCTATATATAGATTTCACCCATGGATTTTTTCCGGGGCAATAAATAAAATTGAAAATGATGTCGCAGAAGGTGATATAGTTGAAATATATAATTTTAAAAATGAATTTTGTGCTTTGGGACATTATCAAATTGGGAGTATTGCAGTGCGAATTTTTTCTTTTACAAAAATTAATCCTGATTATAATTTCTGGAAATCTCAAATTGAAAAAGCATACGAATTAAGAAAAAATTTGAATCTTATAACTAATTCCAATAATTGTTATCGTTTGGTCCATGGTGAAGGAGATATGCTACCCGGATTAATTATAGATATTTATGGAAATACAGCAATAATTCAAGCTCATTCTATTGGTATGCACAAAATTCGTGAAGAAATTGCCAATATTGTTTGTGAAATTTTAAGTCCGATTATCAAAAATGTTTACTATAAGTCAAATTCAACTCTTCCTTACAAAGCAAATTTACAAAATAAAGAAGAATTTCTAATAAAAAATTCAAATTCTGATAATTTTACAATAGAAAACGGATTAAATTTTAAAATTGATTGGTTAGAAGGTCAAAAAACCGGATTTTTTATAGACCAAAGAGAAAATCGAAAACTTTTAGAACAATATTCTAATAACAAAACGGTTTTAAACATGTTTTGCTACACAGGCGGATTTTCTGTTTATGCTTTGCGTGGAAATGCAAAATTAGTTCATTCGGTCGATAGTTCAAAAAGAGCTATCGAATTAACAACAGAAAATATTCAATCAAATTTTCCGAATAACACTAATCATCAAGAATTTGCAATTGACACTTCTGATTTTTTTAAAAACAGTACTGAAAAATATGATGTAATAATTTTAGATCCGCCGGCATTTGCAAAACATAAAAATGCCTTGCATAATGCTCTACAAGGATACAAAAATTTGAATGTAAAAGCATTAGAAAAAATAAATTCCGGAGGAATATTATTCACTTTTTCTTGTTCCCAAACTGTCAGCCAAGAACAATTTCGTTTAGCAGTTTTCAGTGCGGCAACAATCTCAAAACGAAATGTTAAAATTTTACATCAATTAACACAACCTGCCGACCATCCAATTAATATTTACCACCCTGAAAGCGAATATTTGAAAGGATTAGTGGCTTGGGTAGAATAATCAAGAAGCAATACTTTGAAAATCAAAAATTAAAATAAATGTACAAACGACATAATTTCAGTATATTGAAACAATTTATAAAATTTTTATATTAAAATCTATTTTTAAATTTGTCAAAAAAATTACTCTTTTTACTTTTAATTTTTTCCGGATCAAAATTTTCTGAATTTTTTAAATCTTCTAATAATTTTTTTTCTTCTTTAGAAATTTGTTCAGGAATGAAAACGTTTATTACTACTAATAAATCGCCTTTTCCATAATGTTGAAAATTTGGTAAACCTCTGTCTTTTAATCTTAATATTTTTCCTGATTGCGTACCAGGCTCTATTTTAATTTTAACTTTTCCGCTTAGTGTGGAAATTTCCGAATGGGTTCCTAAAATTGCATCAGAAATACTAATAAAATGTTGATAAATCAAATCATTATTTTGACGAATAAACAAAGGATGCTCTTCTACTCTTACTGCAATCAGTAAATCTCCGTTTACTCCTCCCCTACGGGCTGCATTTCCCGCTCTCGACATCGACAAAGTAATTCCATCCGGAACGCCTGCAGGAATTTTTACTTCAACAACATCTTCGCCCGATACTACTCCTTCACCACGACAAGTATCACATTTTTCTTTAATAATTTTTCCTGTTCCTCCACAAGCTGAACATGGAGCTTGAGTTTGCA
>JAITXI010000154.1 GCA_031284905.1 Bacteroidales bacterium | reverse complement strand
AATGGTTCCGTAACTTTAGATACTATTTATTCGTCGGATAAGACAGAAGACAGTTTTATCCCAACAATGCTGGAAAGTATTGGAGTACACATCCAATAAACCTGAGTTCGGGATAATTTGTAGGCAAATTAAGAAAATTATGTTTTTTTACTTCAATTTCTCTCTTACCCAAAAATGTATATACTTTTAATGTTATTACTTTGTCTCCATAAAATATGTGTTCCCGTTTGCTTTCGGTTTTATTAAAGTGTTGTATTACTCAATTACTAATCGTTATCACAACTCGTCTGTTTATTGCTCTATTTTCTTCATTAGTATTTGGAAATAGTGGTTCTGACTGTGATTTCGATAGTGGCAATATCCTGTTTGATGATATTCCGTTTTGTACTAAATATTCTTTTACAACTTTTGCTCGTTTGTACCCTACTTCATTATTTTTATCATCGGAACCGCGTTCATCTGTGTGTCCTGTACAAATAATTTTCACTTCAGGATATTTTGATAAAATGTAGATAATTTCCGATAATTGTTCTTTTTGGTATAAATTTAAATTGGATTCTGTAAATTCAAAATTATTTATGGTATAATTATTCAATTTTGCTAAATCTGCTTCTTTTTGTTTCAAATATTGTTCTTGATATTCTTTTGCTCTTTGCTGTTCTATTCTTAGTTGTTCTACTCTCTGTTGTTCAGCTTTTTCTTGTTCAATTTGTTGCTGTTTGAGTCTTTGTTGTTCTGCTTTTTGCTTTTCTACTCTCTGTTGTTCAGCTTTTTGCTGTTCAATTCTTTGCTGTTCTAATCTCTGTTGTTCAGCTTTTTGCTGTTCAATTCTTTGCTGCTCTAATCTCTGTTGTTCAACTTTTTGTTGTTCTACTCTCTGTTGTTCAATTCTTTGCTGCTCTGCTTTTTGCTGTTCTGCTTTTTGTTGCTCTATTGTATTATTTGCTTCGGTTTGTTCGCTTTTTATTCTTTCTATTTCATCAAGATATTTTTGATACAATTCCGCTGCTCTCTTTTCTAAATCATCTTCCGATTTTTTATTTTCTTCTCCTTTTTTATTTTTTTCTTTTTTGTTTTTTGAAGTTTCTTTTTTTGCAAATTGAAAAGCTAATTTTATTTTAAAACCTACAGAAATTAAGTTTGCTTTTTCGATAAAAGGATTGTTTGGCTGTATTCTTGTTGATAATAAACTATTTGTTGAAAAATCAGGTGGATTTGTTTTGTTGATTTTTACAAAATCTTGTTTCCAATCTTGCAGTGTATTATTAAAATTATATGTTGCATAAATTCCTGTATATAAAGCTATTTTGTCTGAAATATTCCATTTTATTCCAATGTCAGCTAAGATTGAAAATGCTATATTAAATTTCAAATTTCCTTTTCCGCTTCTATTAGCGAAATCTCCTAATCCTTGAAAAGTTGGTGCTGAAATTGTGTTATTTAGTGATTCATAATATGCTGTATTGAAAAAATTAGCACCACTATACTGATATTTTATGTTTATTGGAATACCAATATTTATTCCGGGCTGAAAATAAAATTTATGGTTTTTTCCACCTTGAAATTTTATGTAAAATGGAATATTTGCTATAAATGCTCTTTGTGTTTCGGTATAATTTGCCAATAATGTATTCAATTGATATTCTTCCAAATAAGAATCTGTTAATTTGAAAATTGTTGTATTATTGCCACTCATATCAATTTTTGAATTGTATAATGAAATTTCTGCTCCGGTACCAATTCCGAAGTGTTTTGTCAGAAAATATGTAAAACCTAAGCCTACATCTCCGCCAAATCCATAGTTTTGTTTTCCTGAATTTAATTGATATTTTATTGATGATAAACCGCCTCCTAATTCAACTGTGAATTCGCTGTATTGTTGTCCGATACTGATAAAAGTTGAAACAATAAATATTATTATTAATGAGATTTTTTTTGACATTATCTTACAATTAATTTTGTGATATTATCTTTGATTTTAATAATGTAAGTTCCTGATTTAAAGTTATTCGGAATTGATATTTTGTTAGTATTCATCTTGATTGAAATCATTTTTCCTAATTCGTCATAAATTTCTATTGTTTCATCATTTGAAATTTTTTCAGAATATTCTATTGTCAATATCTGGTTTTCTGAAATTGGATTAGGAAATATTTTTATCAAGTTGGAGTTTTCGAGAATATAAATTTTTTCTGTAGAAATACGTGTTCCTGAATTTGTTTCTATATCAAATCGGTAAATAGCGCCTTCAATAAATTTATTAACTTTATTATTTCCTTTTGAATAACTCATTCCTATGCCTATTAAAATATCGTTTTCATACCATTTGCAATTTATTGGAAGTAAATTATCATCTTCTAATTTTCGCAAATTTAATATGAAAATATTATCCCATTTTGTAACTACATAGTTATCGAATTGTAATAGTGTTGTGTCTTGTACTGTGATAGTTGTGGATAAATCAAGATTTTTTGTACAATAATTATCTGTAATTGACGTGATGTTGAAATTATAGATTTTACATTCTGTAGGTGTGAAAAAATATGAAGAATTTGTTGTTTGAAGATTTTCATTATTACCGTCTAAAGTATAATTTATTGTCCAAGGTTGTGTTCCTGATAGGGTAAATAATTCAACCGAATTTCCCAGAAAAATTAATTGTGGTGATGCAAGATAAATATCAGGAAGTGGGTTTACATAAATTGCTGTTGTGCCTGAAATATTTATACTTGTGCAAGCGTCTGTGATTTTTGATAAATTAAAATAATAATTATTGATTTCGTTTGGAGTGAAAAAATATGGATTGGAAGTGATGTTTGAAATTGTTTTTAATGTTGAACTTGTTCCATCGTAATAGTCTAAAGTCCATGGTGAATTTCCTGAAAAAATGAAAAGTCCGATTGAATCTCCAAGACAAACGTTTTGAGAATTTGACAAAATATCTACTGCGGGTAGCGGTTTTACTGTAATAGTCGTATTTACTGAAATGTTATTATTTATACAGTTATTGTCTGTAATGGAAATAATATTGAATGTATAATTTCCTGAAATTGTTTCATTGAAAATATAAGGATTTGTTGTGATGTTTGAAATCGTTTGATTTGAAGTTCCATCATTATAAGTTATTGTCCAAGGTTGCGTTCCTGTAAAAGTGAATAATGGTAAATCTTCTCCCGAACAAAGCGATTGTGAATTTGCTACTAAAATGTTTGGTAGCGGATTTACAGTAATTGTTGTATTTGCTGATATTGTGTCATTTGTGCAATAATTATCAGAAATACTAATAATGTTAAAAATATACAGACCATTTTGATTTTCAGTAAAATAGTATGTGTTTTCAGAATAGTTGGAAATTGTTTGATTTTCGTTTCCGTCATTGTAGGTAATTGTCCATGGCTGTTCTCCGGAAAAAACAAATAATTCCAAATTTTCGTTTGAACAAATATTTTGTGAATTTGCAATTGATAGATTCGGAATATATTTAACTGTAATTTTTGTACTATCATCGAATAAATTGGAACAATTATTGTCGGATATTTCTATCAACTTAATATCGTAAATTCCGGCATTTGTTGCGGAAAAATAATAATTATTTTCGTTATAATTGGAAATTGTTTGATTTATTGAATTTATGCTGTAAGTAAAAGTCCACGGTTGAGTTCCACTGAAATTAAATAAAATCAAACTGTCATTTTGACAAAGATTTTGAGAAGTAGCAAGAGTTACATTTGGAAGTGAGATTGTAGTAATTTCGCAATTCCCTGATATTGAATTATTTATACAACTATTGTCAGAAACGCTAATTAATGTGAATTGAGATATTCCAGCGGTGTTAAAAGTATAATAATAAGGCGAATTTAAGATATTTGAAATTGTTTGATTTGAAGTCCCATCGTTATAAGTTACTGACCATGGAGCTGTTCCTGTAAATGTAAATAATGCTAAACTATCTCCCATACAAATATTTTGATTTGCATGAATTGACACATTTGGAGGAGTTAAAGCACTTTCGAAAGCTCCAATGTCTATTATTGTATTTATTAATCTTGGATTTCCTAAAATATCGTTTTCATTAATAAATAGAGGAATATCGCAAGCAGTTAAATAATTTTGATTATTTCCGGCATTTACCAATGGACTACACCCTGAAATTTGGAAATTATCATTTGCAAAATCGATAAACATCGGAGAAATTGCTAACCCATTTAGATTTCCTATTCCGGGAGGATTGCTGTTTTCAAGTAATGAATAGCTATAAGTTACATTTCCTCCTGATAAATTTACATTGTTTGTTGTGTTTCCCCAGATTACTGAATTATTAAAACTTGTTGAAGATGATAAATTATATAATCCTCCTCCGTTTGTTGCCGAATTTTTTACAATCGTATTATTTGTGAATGAAACTATTGAAGTTTTATTATAAATTGCTCCTCCTTTATCTGTAGCGAAATTGCTTGATAATAAAGTGTTTATGAATTCTATTTGTGAATTTTCGTTTGATATTCCTCCTCCATATTCTGCTGCAATATTATTTTGAATAATTAAATTTTTGAAAATTGAATTAGAGTAATCGTTGTCAATTCCTGTTGCACATACCGAATTATTATTTGTTATTATTAAATTTTCAAAAGTAGGAGAGGAGTGAATATTTGAAATTCCAGCTCCATAATTATTGAAAATAGTATATCCGTTCAGCAGAATTGATGTTGTTAAATTTGCATTTCCACCGGAAATTGTAAATCCGTTTAAACATGCCGTTCCAACGTCATCGCTACTTATTACAACATGAAAACAATTATCAGAATTATTATCAATAATGCCAATATTTCCCGATAATATCGTATTAGAAATATTATACATATTGTTACCTGTCAAATTTCTATCTTCGGGAGCATTTTCTGTTCCTGTAAAACCGCCATAAATTTTTACATTTGGAGCTAGAACAAATGCTTTTTCTCTTTCTGAAATTCCTGTACCTGCAATATATTCCGGATAATAGGTTCCGGTTGATACCCAAATTTGCTCGATATCAAGATTAGTTATTGCGACAAGTAACGGGTCTGCTAAATTTGGATACGCATTTTCCCACGAACTTCCATCGGCAAGCCCTTCGCCACCTTCTTTTACAAATAATATACCTTCCGAATTTGGAATAGGTACCAACATTTCGTAAGCTCCTAAATCTATCGTTCCATTTTTTATTCTTGGCGAATTTGTGATATCGTAAGCTGTTGAATTATAATTATTTTCCCCAATATTAATACATGGACTTGTTATTTTTAATTTAAAATTTCCTTGTGAACATGGAGCATCTGTACTTAATATATTTTCATAAAATTGCGGTTCATTATTTATATTCGTTCCATCTAAACCTAAATATGATGTTAAGTCAATTCCTCGAATTAAAGAATTAAAATAATTTGGAACAGAACCTGAAATATTATTAATATTTGGTAAAAAATTTCCCCATATTATTGAATTATATATATTTGGATTTGATGTTGAAACGTTTTGCATTCCTCCGCCGTTAGTAATCGTAGCTAAATTTCCAGTGATTGTAACATTAATTATTTCGGGCGAAGAAGAATTATTAAAAATTCCGCCACCACTGCTTGCATAATTTCCTGAAATGATGCTGTTAATTAATGTAATATTAGAATTTGTTGAATTTGATATTCCTCCGCCACTATTAGAAGCATAGTTATTGTGAATTGTTATATTGCTGAAAATTGATGAAGAATTATTTGTTGTAATTCCTGCACCGGAATTTTTATAAATTGATTCTCCATTTACACTCAACGAAGCACTACTACTTGCATTTCCGCCGGTTATTGTAAATCCGTCTAATGTTGTTGCTGAATTATTCCAAACAGAGATAACTACGTGATATGAATTGTTGTTTAAAGAGTTGTCGTTGTCAATGTCACCTGATAACGTACTACTAAAATTTTCATTTAATATGCGTTCGGATAAATTGTTTTCTGTTCCTAAAAATCCTCCGAAAATTTTTATTCCGCTTTTCAAAACAAAAGAATTTTCTTTGTCGGATAAATTAGAATTTACAATAGTTGGCAAAACTTCTGTCCAATTGTTTGAACTGTGCGTTGGTTTATAAGTGCCATATTTCACCCATATTTCATCTCCGGACTGTGAAATATTTATAACTGCTTGTAAATCATTGCACGAACTTTCCCAAGTTGTAGCATCTGAAGCGTTCAAACTTGTTGTAGTACCGTTTGTCGATACATATCTTATCATTTGCGGGAAAATAAATTTTCCATTTGTGATAAATATTATTATTAAAATTATTTTTATTATTTTTATTCTCATTTTTAACAATCTTTTTACTACTGATTGATAATTAATAGCTTATTTAAAAAAGCTATTAAAATTACTACTTTTTTTAGTTATTACAAAACACTTTTTTTATTTAATATTTATTTTTATATTTTTTATTTAATCAATTAATTTTCAACATATTAAATAAAAATTTATTTTTTTTTAATTATTATTTATGATTTGTGATTTTTTTTTTTTAATTTTACAATTGATTATTTTTATCAATTATGAATAAAATTTTGATTATTTTTATATTTATTTTTACTTTTGTTTCATCCGGATTTTCGCAAAAAAATGATGATGGAAATTTACAAAAATCATTTCAAAATAAAGATAATTTAATAATTACCGATTCTTTAATTTTTATTTCAAATACAAATGTAAGTTTAATTCCTCCAAAATATTTTGAAATAGACAGTTCTATTAATGGATTTATTCATAAAGGTTCGCACACTACTATTCAAACTATTTTTGTCCCTAATGTAGCTTTTCAAAAAATTGAAGAAAAAATGACAGCTCAATATATAAAATCTCAAGGTTTTACTTTTGTTGAAAAAAAACAATTAATTCTTGATAGTGGGCAAGAGGCAGTTCTCTTTTTTGTTACTTTTACAACTAAAGAAAATATGGAATTTGAACGTATTATGTTTTTTACCGGAAACCAAAATACAATTTGGATAAACGTGAACTATCTTATTATTATGAAAAATTTAATTCTTTCCGAAATTACCAAATGCTTAAAATCGGTTCAATGAAAAAAAAAATATTCTATTTCTTATTTCTGATTCCTATAATTATTTTTGCTTGTGCAAAGCAAGTTTCTCTAACGGGTGGACCAAAAGATGAAATCGCGCCTTCGCTACTTGTTGCTAATCCAAAATCAGCTTCTTTAAACTTTAAATCAAAAAAAATAACTCTAAAATTCGATGAATATGTAAAATTGAACAATGCTTCTCAAAAAATTATTTTTTCGCCTCCTATTTCTGAAAATCCAACTATGAAAATTAGTGGAAAATCAATTGTTATTACTTTGGATACCTCTTTATTGAAACCAAATACGACTTATACTATTAATTTGCCCGAAGTTATTGGAGATAATAATGAAAATAATTTGATAAATTCTTTCATCTATTGTTTTTCAACAGGAAACTCAATTGATTCTTTAAGTATTTCAGGAACTGTGATAAATGCTATAACTAAAAAACCTGAAGAAGATGTTACTATCTTAATTCATACCAATTTTTCAGATACGGCTTTCAATAAAATTATTCCTGATTATATTACAAAATCTGACAAAAATGGAAAATTTCTAATTCCTAATATTGCCGAAAAATCTTATCATATTTTTGCCCTAAAAGATATTAATCATAATCATATTTTCGATTTACCTAATGAAAAAATTGCTTTTTTAGATACAACCATTATTCCTTATATTGAAATTTCTGATAATTTTAAAAATGATACTTTAATAATTGATAGTTTGAAAAATATCATGCCGTTGGAAAATGATTCTGTAAAGACTGATTTCACAAATTTAAGAAAAATTTATAATTTTAAACCAAATAATATTAATCTTGTTTTGTTTGAAGAAAAAAAACAATTACAATTTGTAAAATCTTATAAACGTTTATTTAATAATCAATTAGAAATTATTTTTAATTCAACTCAATACGAAGAATTTTCTTTGAAAGTAAAAAATACCGAAAATATTATTTCTTTTGCAAAAAATAATCCCGACACAGTTTTGGTTTGGATAACTGATACGAACTTGATAAAACAAGATTCTCTAACAATTTTTCTTACATACAAAGACCCCGTTTTTTTAGACACTATTCATAATGATACTTTAAAATTTAAAGTTCCTGATAAAGTTTTTAAGGATACAATCGTTTCTTTGAAATTTGCTCAAATTGTTCAAAATTTCCATGATTTCAAATTATCTGCTAAATTTCCTATAGCAACTTTTGACAATTCTAAATTTTCTCTTCAAATAGACGATACCACCAACACAAAAATTGAATTTGTTTTGAAAAAAGATAGTCTTGATCCACGAATTTTGATTTTATCTGCAGATATATTGGAAGATGTAAAATATGTATTGATAGCAGATTCTGCATGTATCAAAGATGTTTTCGGATTGGAAAATAAAAAAGAGGAATTAAAATTTAAAACATTTACGGCAGCTGATTTTGGAGATTTAAAAATAACTTTTACAAATCCCAAAAATTATATTGTAGAATTATTAAAATCGGATAAATTGATATATTCAAAATGTGTTGAAAATGGGACTGTGAATTTTGATAGAATAAAACCGGATTCGTATCGTATAAAATTTATAGAAGATGAAAATAATAATAAACGGTGGGATACAGGCGATTATAGCAAAATGCTCCAACCGGAAAAAATTTATTATTATGAAGGAGACTATGAAGTGAAGAAAAATTTTGTTCATGAGATTGTATATTAAATATATAAAGACAATTTTAGCCATCGACAAAGTTAATCGTTAGAGGTTCCCTTATGCAAAATATTAAAGATTTAAAATTTACAGCAATGAATAAATTCATCAAAATATTATTCTTGTTTTTATTATTTTTTACAAACTCAAATTTTATAAAGTCTCAAGATAAAATAATTACAATAAATAGTGATACAATAAATTGTCGAATTATAGATATTTCTTTTGACAAAATAACATATTATCGGAAAACAGAAGAAGGAAAGTGGAATAAAGCATATCTCCCTGCAAAATTTATAGCTGAATATTATAAAATATCACCAGAAGAATGGGATATAGATGAGTTTATGGAACAGAAAGAACCTTTTAAACTTCCGGAAAAACCATTTGGATTTATTGCTACTATTGGTTTTACTAATCCAAATTCTTTTTCTTTGTCTAATAGTAATAAATCAAATAAGAACTCCAACAGAATATTCAATAGTTTTTATGCAAGTTCCAATTTTAACTTGTTTCTTACAGAAAAAATTGCTGTTGGAGCTATTTATAAATTTTATTCCTCAAAATCAATATTAGAATTAGGATTTGACAGTCTTCAATATGTTTCTATATTTGAAGATTATTCTCAAAACGAAAAATCTTGCTTTAATTATTTTGGAGTTTCATTATTCTTGCGAAAATTTGTCGATAAAAAACATTTGCTATCAATAAATGCAACGTTTTCAATAGGTTATGATTTCTTTTTGAGTAAAATGAATGAAGATATTTATAGAATAAGAGACGAATCTTTATTAATTACAAGCGGAGATTTTGCTGTAAGTGCAGATTTTTCGTTTGAATATTATCCTTTGAAACATCTTTCATTGTCTGCTAACTTTGGTACATTTTATACAGAAATCAATAAAATTAAAATTAAAAAAATTGACCAAACAAGAGGTGGACAAAAAATAACTGAAAGAATCAATTCGCTTGGGGTACTAAAGATTAATATTTCATTAGGAATACAATTCCATTTCTAACTCGTTTAGTATAAAATTATTCAACTTTTGCAAGTTCCATTAAAGTCTATTGTAACAGAAAATTAAGATTTAATAATAAATTCATAATAACTTTTGGATTCTATTAATCCTTAAGAAACAATTAACTTGCTGATTTACAAACTGTTATTTCTTCCGACCACAGCTTGCTTTAGCTCTCGACAAAGTCAAAGGGTTTAACATCCATAAGCGCAGGTCAAACGTAGTGCGACGACATACGATGAATAAGTAAAGATGACTATTGCCTGAAAGGCAGAATTTTCAAAGTATTGACTTTTAGGCAAAAATCAAGTTTATCGTTTTCCGCAGATCAACGACCTGCGATTATGAAAATTTTGTCCTTCGGCAATAAAACATACAAAGTGTTTGATAATAAATAATAGAGTTTATATAAATTAGGTTATATACAGCGTTAAAAAATAGTAATTTTGCAAGAAACACGTTTATGCAATACGAAAAAGTTAAGAAAAATTTGTCACAATATTTTGAGTATGACAGATTTTACGGTTGAAGAATTTGAGGGATTTTTTGGGACATACGTATTGATAATGATAAACTTTTGAAATAAACTGTTTTTCCGTAATATATTAGACCATTTCGCTTTTAGAGCCAAGACTTGTAGTGAGCAATGGTTAGTGATAGCGGACAGTGAACGTAGGCGAACATGAACTAAGTCTAAGTAACCAAGACAAACGAAGGGAAACGGACAAATGACGAAAACAACAATGTAACCTGCTGAATAACAAAGACAAATAAATTGTTTTTAAAAAATATAATAAAATACAAAAAAAAAATTTGTTTTATCAAAAATAATTACTAAATTTGTAGCAAATTTTAATTAAAAAATTATGTAAAATTTTAGTGTTTAAAATATATTGAAAAAGCGTTTTACGCAAATTCTTGCATTTGAAACTTAGACACTTTCAAGATTAACAAGAATGAGTTAAGTAAAACCACGTAAAATCGTGGACTTAAACTTATTTGTTAATCGGGTAGTCTAAGACCTCAAATGCGGATATTTAAGTCCGCTTTTTTTATGTAAAAATTTCAAAAGATAAAAAAGAATGAACAAAGGTATTAGAAATATTAAAATTAGCTTGTTGCCGGAAAAACTTTCGATAATACTTTTTTGTTGTTTCAATGCTTGTAAGGATTTTTTTGTTTCATTAATAAAACAAGAAGAAAAAAATATCAAAAAAAATAACATAATTCAAAAAATAAAATATAAATTTGCAAATAAATTAAAATATTATGCAGATAAATATTTTAACAAATCAAAATGTTTTTTACAGAATAACAATTTTGTTTTTTCTGTTGTTGTTCATAACAAGCATTGTTTCACCTGAGTTTGCCTGCTGCGGGCGAAAGCTTGCGGTGGGCA
>JAITXI010000150.1 GCA_031284905.1 Bacteroidales bacterium | reverse complement strand
TACGGTTTAAACGAATAATCGCCCACACCGAAAATAGAGTACATAGGTTTTCCATTGTATATACTTGATTTCCTTTGCAAAAAATGTTCTTTATGTTGTTCTAAATAGGCTTTTGTTTTTGGTAATTTTTCTAATATATGTCGTGTGTCTTGTCCTATTTTTTTTTGCGTAACGATGGTGTATTTTCTTGGCATATTTATGTTATCTACTTGTAAATCAGAACTTTTCAAAATGCCATAAATCAAGTCTTCTTCCAACTCAAATTCTTCGTTGAGTGCATTTCTAAAGCCACCGTTAATTCGTTCCAATTCCATAACTTTGGCGCAATCGTGCTTAATTCCCTGTCGCCATTCAAACGGACAAACTCCGTCAAATTGCTGATATTTTTTATATTTTTCGGTATCGGACGCAAATTTATTATTTACCCAACCCAAAGTTACATGCGGTTTTGAAGTATAAAAATCAAATTCTTTTGCCGTAAATTCAGGTGTTGAGTTGAATTTGCACGCAAACAAACTTGCATCTACAGCCGCCCCAAACTCTTTTTGTGCATTTATAATATGCTTTTCCAAATTTGAAATCGGGTATTGATTTCGTTTTTGTTCGTAAATAATATTTTTGATAACAGAATTTTTAATAAGAAAGGCGAAATTTCCGGTTTCGTTTGCAAACAAATCCAACATTCTCAGCGAAATATACTCGCCAATATCAAAATTACCTTTGCCGGTAATCGCATCAATACCTTTTGCATTTTTGAAGTTAGATTTTTTTGGTAAATTATCTGAATTAAGGGTTGAAAGGGTTGAATTTGTTACCCACGGTGGATTGCCAATAACCAATAATTCTCGTCCGGTTATTTGTGCCTTGATTTGTTGAAAATCAAAATCAAAAACATTGCAATGATGTAAGTATATTTCTGGTTTGTTTGCTGTTGGATTTTTCAAAAAATATTCAAGCAATTCAACTTTTAACTCCCATAAATATTGCTCTTGGATTTCAATTCCGAATATTTGTTGTAATGAGTTAAATGTCTGAATTGCCGACAGAATAAAACTACCTTTGCCACAAGTTGGCTCAATCAGCACTTGTGGATTGATACTTTTGGTTGATAGATAATCGGTTATAGAAAGTGATAAATTTCGGTTGGTTTGAAAATCGCCGTATTCAACACGAGATTCAAAAACAACGGATTGTGCAGTTTCGACTTTTTGCTTTAATTGAAGATAATCATCTTCTTTTTCAAAGAAATCAACAACACCCGATTGTTCTTTCAAAAGCTTATTTATCTCTTGAAAGTTGGCTTTTTTGTTTTCTTGAAAGAATGACAAAACATCGAATCCAATATCTATACTGTCTATATTCATATTAACATTTATCAATAATTTTTGTAATTCCCGTAACATTTTCAGACAAATCCACTATTCGTTGATATTGTAATCGCCATTGTAAAGCATTAGAAATAGTGAGATAGCCTTGCTTTGGTGGGTTTTGCAATATTTGTTCTGCCATTTGCCACAAAGTGTCATCGGCGGCAGGAATGTTTCTGTCTTGTAAATAAGCCGCAATATCAGCCACATTAGCCTTGTCTTTTATCATTTCAAGCAAACGATACGTTAAAGTATAGTCCGCCGTTCTGTCTTTTTCAATGAACGAACAACTCACAAAATCCAATAAAGCCGTTTTAGTTTTTGCATTGTCGTGTTTGTCGTAAACGAATACTAACAAATTGTAACCCAATCCGAATATTTTTTGTTGCGCGTTTTTGAACGGACAAGACGATTGCGGTTGCTTGATAGAAGTAACTTTTATGTCTGTATTTATCTCTGACGAAGGCAAGTCAATTCCGTTTGCGGAACTGCCAACCTGCAATTCGTATTTAGCAAGCAGGAAATCCTTGAATTTATGTTCAATATAAGTGCCAACAGCTTTGCCATCAGTTACACCAAATAATTCACTGTTGGGTATTTTGGATTCTTGCTCGCAAAAAGATTTGGCGAGAGAGATTAGATTGGGTATTGAGAGGGGTTGTTTGGGCATAATTTATTAAATTTACTATTCTGTTTGTTGTTTAGATTTTTCTACAAGTATTCTATTTGGTGGAATTTGTAATTTACTTTCTATTTCTTTCAATTTTTGAAATTCTATTTTGTGTAAAATACAATGTTCTACAACTATAAATTGCATCAATCTTTTTGCTGTTAGAGAAAAATCTTTTTGCTTTATTCTACTTGCAATTTCATCAATTCGTACATTTTTTGCATACCACATTTTTATTCCTTGATTTACAATAAATGCTGCAGGATTATTATCTTTTTCACTTATTGTTTGAACAATGTTTAATAAATTATTTGACCCAAGAGAATGAATAGATTTTGTAATTATTCCGTGCAAAACTCCAAAATTTAAGTTCCAATAAATCTCTTTTGCTAATTTTTTGATTTTATCAATACTTGGCTCTTTGTTGCCAACATCTTTTTTTATTATATCATTTATCCTTTCTGTAAGAAACTCAACTATTTCTTTTTCAGCCTGTTCATTCTGAATTAGTTCTAAAAATGAAGTTATAATACGCAAATGTACATTTAGTCCTTGTCCGAAAATAT
The DNA here is from genome assembly GCA_031284905.1 of Bacteroidales bacterium. GTDB lineage: Bacteria > Bacteroidota > Bacteroidia > Bacteroidales > ML635J-15 > Bact-19. The sequence goes on along the minus strand of JAITXI010000150.1, from coordinate 17,796 downwards.
ATTCTAATCTTTTCAAATCAAGCGAACCTGACCTATTTTTAATAACAAGACCCATTACTTCAACTGTTTTTATACTTAATCGAATGTTTTTTAGCAATTCTGATTCTGCAACATCATCTTCTAAATATTGATTTTCAGATTTTTCTTGTATGACATCTTCAACAGCGGATTGTTGATTTAGTAATTTATCTCTTTCCGCATTGGCATTATGTTCGTATGAAGGTAAAATGGCTTTTACTATTTGTTCTTCGTGTTTATCAAAAAAAGAAAGTTCTTCTGTGCTTAGCGTTGCTGGTATATAATTTTCAAATAATATTTCAGCATTTAAAAGTAGTTCATCTAATATATAGTTTGATTTGGTGTGGTGTGCAATAAAAATTGTAATATAGGCATTTTCATCTTTGTGAAGATTAGAAAGAATTTTATTGATTAAAATTTTCTTTTCTTCAATGTGTTCAGAAAGATATTTTGCAATAAAAAAGTAATACAAATAATCGTAACAAAAATAATATTGATTAAAACTATCAAACTTACATATATTCACATTTGACAAAGTTCGTGAAATATCTGTAATGGAAATAGGCAAATTGAAGTTACCCTTGTAATATTTTAAAAACTCGTCTAATTCGGACTGATTTAAACCATTACAATTTCTGTCATAAAGCCAAAATGCTAACTCTGTAAGAAAATTAATATAAATATCAATTTGCTCATTCTTAACCCTTTCTTTTCTCAAATATAAATAAATTAAAGCCTGATAACAGTAACCTTGCGAAGTAATGTCTGTGTCCAAAGGTTTTTGAATTTCTTGAGCAGATAATAAGGTTAAAATGAAAAATGGATATGAAGGCATTATTCCTTTTCCGAAAGCAATACCTAATGAATTTTCGATTATTTCTGTCTTTTCATCAATACTTTGTTGTAAGTGATTGGAATTTCCTTGTATTTGGTTATTTTCTTTTATTTGTATCCATTTTTGTATTAACTCGTTTCGTTCCAATGCGGTAAATTCTCTAATTTTGAATTTACTATATTCTTGTATAAGCGTATGATTTCTAATATTCAGCCCAAAAATATCATCTACTATCAAAACATGATTTGAAAAAATAGCATATTGTTCAATGTATTTTTCCTTATGCTTTGCCATATGAAAATTATCAACAATTGGAACAACTCGTTTGGTGTCAATTAACTCAAAATCGACGTTTTCATATTGTTCCGCAAAGGCTGTCTTTATTTTACATAAGGGGTTCCCTAAATATTTATTATCATCCTCTAAATATACAGGAACATAATTTAAACCTCTGTATATCTTAAATAACTCTTTACATAGTGTAGTTTTACCCGACTGATTCTCTCCTGAAATAATTATTTTACCGTATTGTAATATTTCTGTGTCGAATTTTGCCGAATCGTATTTGTGAGATTTTTCTTTATCATCGTAACATTTTAACTTCGGAAAAACAAAAATATCTTTCAATAAAAGAGTTTCTTTTTCACTATGTGATTTAGAAAGAAGTTCTGTGCTGTCTAAAAAGGTTTCAAATTCATTTTTTGTTTTCAAATTTTGAATTTGAATCATTGATAAACACGCAATTTTTATCCATTTAACAGCATCAACCCATCCTTCATCTTGGTCTGGAAAGGAAGTGATATATTTGCCATCGGTAGGGACTGCTAATAATTCGCTCAATTCTTTGTATTCTGTCCAAGAGCAAGCACTCAAAATTATAGGTATTATTCTGACACCTTTTTCTCTTCGCAATTTTAGAGCAACATCTTTTTCTTTCATACAAGCCGTTGAAGAAAGAAAGTTAGCAGAAATCATCAGGCAAATTATGTCTGCTTTTTCAATATTATTATCAATATCTTTTTGAAATTCATTACCAGTCTCAATTTTTCTATCGTACCATTCTTCGATAATGCCATTATCTTTTAATGGCGTGATATGACTTATGAAATTTGAGACCAAATTTTCATCTTTATGACAATAACTTACAAATAGGTTTAATGTTACCATATTTTGCATATTTTAATTTTTTATATTTCCTTTTGCAATTTTTCACCTTTGTATTCGTCTGCCACTTGTAAACGGCGAAGCCCAATTTTTACATAATTTTCTTGCAATTCAATTCCAATGGATTTTCTCCCTAACTGTTTGGCTACAAAACTTGTCGTAAAAGTACCGGAAAATGGGTCTAAAATCACATCTCCCGCATTAGAACTTGCTTTGATAATGCGTTCCAAAAGAGCAATTGGCTTTTGCGTAGGGTGATTTTCGTATTCGTCCATTCTGTAACGAACTCTTGCAAATTCCCAAACATTGCCCGGAACTTTTTCGGAATTGTAAAGCTGTGGGGGATTTTTGCGGTAATCTATAAGTTTTCGTTTTGCACCTGTTTTTGCTTCTACCAAAATATCTTGAACATTAAATGTATAATTATTAGGATTTTTTACACAAAACAAGATTGGTTCGTACATAGAACCATAGTAGTTTTTTGCCTGAACTCCGGAACTATCGTAGTACCAAACCAAACGAGAAAGGATTGTCATTTTTTTACGAATGAAAATGTCAAAGAAAGGCATAAATTGCGTAGAAGTCATAATATACATACTCCCATTTGGTTTTAATTTGTTAATACACATATCAATCCAATTATAACACCAATTCAAATAATCCTCGTCTGTTGCCCATTTATCTTTATGCCCATTAAAATTCTTACCAATGTTGTATGGCGGGTCAACAAAAATTAAATCAACAGAATGATTTGCTATTTCGTTAGGAAGCACCTCCAATAAGTCGCCTTGTATTATTTTATGAGTTTGATAGTTAAATATTTCCATCTTAAAATCTTAATTTTCTATAATACAATATTTTTATTGTATTATACTTTATTTTTCCTAAGCTACTCTAATAAATTTTTCTACAACAAAAATACAAAAATAAATTATATTTACTGCAAATAAACGATAAAATTTTTCAACAACGAATATTTACTCCGAGATTTTCAACTATTTTAAAATAGTTTTTACGTTTCTTGTTGTCATTAAAGTAAGTAGTGCAATAATTATTCCGACAAATACAAATCCGATAATAATAACAGGAATTATTTCAATAAAATTCGTTTGATAACCAAATAATGATATATTTTTTAGATATAGAGTTCGTAATAAAAATACAGAAATTATTGATAATAAAAATATTATGGCAAATAATATAATGATAAAAATATGATAAGGCTTTGTAATTTCTTTTAATGAAAATCCTAGATTATTTAATTTTTTGATATTTCCGGAATTTCTTTGCAGAAGTAATTGAATAGAAACTATCATTATTGAAAAAGCCATAATTACAATAATAATTCCGATAACCATAATAACGGAAATAATAATTTTCATAAAAGCTAAAGCCTTGCTATTGTTGATTTCACTTTTATTTACATCGTAATTATGTTGTTCTAAAAAATCGAAGAAATCTTTATTTGCAGGGTCGTTTACGACTATGATTAATCTACCCGGATTTGGATTTGTTTGAGAACCAAATTCTGAGTTTGCCCAATCAACAAAAGTCTTAGGAACTAAAATTGTATTTATTCTTTCTGAAAAACCAATAATTCGTGTTTGAAAAGTTTGATGTTTTCCATTTCCTCGAATATTCAATTTTAAATTTATTGCTGTGATAGCATCTTCTGAAATTTGCGGTAAATTCTGACTTTGAGCAAATCCGAAATTGTAGAGATTAAGATATGCTTTCGGAATAATTACGGGCACAAAGTTTGTATCTTGATTCCAAGCCCAAAATTTTGAGTTAATATCTATAAAATTATTCGGAACTGCTTCAAAAAATAAATCTGTACGGAAATACGGTAAGAAATCTTCATTATCGGAATAAGCAGAAATTTTAAAAGAACAAACAGAAAATTTCGCAATATCTTTTACATTTTTTTGTTTTTTTAAATCTTCAATTTCTTCATCTGAAAATGTTGGAATTTTAGAATTAGAACTTTGAAATTGGGACAAAGTATTTGACAGAAAAATTTTCTTATTAATAATAATGTATTCATCTTTCCAAAAACCTGATTTGTCTTCAAAAATTGGTTTTACATCAAGATAAAAACAAAATGCACCCATTAATATCAATAATCCGAAATAAATTCCAAGAAATACTCCCAAAATCTGTCCTTTTTTAATATTATTTTTTAATACTTTCCAGAGCATTTAATAAATATTGTAATTTTTAAAAATGTTTTTTTTTACAAAATTAATATTATCTATGAGAAAAAAAAATTTAATTTACATTTTATTATTAAAACGAATTACAAAAAATTATTGCTTAAATTGTTTATTATTATTTTTTACATAGTTGCAATATAAATATAACTATGTATATAGTTTAAAGTTATTAGCGAAGTCAATGGCAACGAATAACCGTTATGAACTCCAATAGTATTGAAACAAAACTAGAAAACAATCTTGTCAGATAAGTAAATATTTATATCCTATATAAAAAAATAGTAATGAAGTATCCGCAGTGTATAAAAACATGTTATTCCAATTAATTTCCATCGTAGATTATTTATCAAAAAAAGTTTGTGAAATATTCCACAAACTTAGTGATCTGGATAGGATTCGAACCTATGACCCACAGCTTAGAAGGCTGTTGCTCTATCCAACTGAGCTACCAGACCAACATAATTAATCCATAAATTTATCTTGCAAAATTACAATAAAAAACGTAAAAAACCATTTTTTTTTTGATTTTTTTTTATTCCTGATTAAGTTTTTGATAATCATATTACTATATTTGATTTTTTAACCATTTTATGTTAAAAATTATTATTATTATTATTGCATAGCTATAAAAATGATTGTTATTTTGTAAAAAAATAAATTTTGATACAAGTAGGAATATATTGCGAAGAAAAAATTAATGAGAATCTTATTAATGTGATTTCTGCTGTGCCTGAAATGAAAGTTATTGGATATTATTCAGCAAATCATTTTTCACAGACAATAAATCAAAAAATTTGTCATTTTAATGATTATCAAGAATTATTAAAAAAAGTGGACGCTATGATAATTCTTTCGTATGATTACTTATCCGACATTGAATTAACTATAAAAAAATTAAAGCACGTCTATTTACTTCATTCGCAAAATATAAACATTGACGAAATTATAAAATTATATAATCTTTCGTGCGAAGCTGATATTAATTTTCAAACATCAGTTCTTAAACAAATTTATAATCCTTTTCCTTATGCAAAACCATTTATTGAAAAACCCAGATATATTGAAACAAGTTTTCATAAACATATTGACAACCAAAACGATTCGGAACAAGAACTTATAGAAATGATTTTTGAAGATTTATATTTTCTTCTTTCAATAAATAGCAAAAGAGTAAAAAATATTTCTACAAATATAAGCTCTATAAATAATGCAAAACCGGATATTATTAATGTAAGACTAGAATTTTATAATGGTTCTATTGCAAATATGACCGTAGGATTAATAGCAACTCAAAATTCTCATAAACTAAAAATTTACGATAAAAATAAACTCGTAGATATAAATATTATTGAAAATAAATCTTGGTTGATAACTAAAAAAAATGAAAAATCTGAAAAAAATTTATTTAATGAGCATGTAGGGAATTTAGTTGTAGATACTATACCTGAATCGTATGAAAATCAATATTGTCGAGAAATTCGAGAATTTGCTTCAACTATTCTTTCAAATGAAAAGAATAAAACTAATATAGACTTACTCATTAACACATATACAATAAAAAACGCAATCTTATCTAAATTATACCTTAGTTAAAGCAATAAAAACAATAGCAAAACGTTTTCAAAAAAAAATATTCTTGTGCATAAAAAAATTATTGTATTCTTAATAATTATTTTAATTTTAAATAGTTGTAATATTATTAATCCGGAAGAAAAAATTCCTGCTTATTTACAAATTGACGGAGCTAAAATAATTACCAATATTAGTAAAGAAGGAACAAATTCTCATGCAATTTGTGATAGCTGGATTTATGTAAATGGCAAGTTCATAGGGGCATTTGAAAATCCTACTCAAAATATTCCGATTTTAGAGTCAGGAAGACAAAAAATTGAAATAAATCCCGGAATAAAAGAAAACTCTTCAAGTTCCTATAGAGTAAATTATCCTATGCTGGCTTCTTATACGATTGACACTGTTTTGAAAGAAAGTGAAATCATTAAATTGTCACCTGAATTTCAATATTACAGTAATATTAATTTTGCGTTACTTGAAGATTTTGAAAATGACGGAATAAACTTTCAAACAACCGAAAAAAGTGTCCCATTACAAATTATCAGAGGCGAAAAAGCCTTTGAAGGAAAATCAATGTATTTTATTGTAGATAACAATGATTCAATTTTTGAAGCAAGAACAATGAATCTCTTAACTTTACCAAAATTAGGTTATGATGTTTATTTAGAAATTAATTACAAATGTAATGGCTATTTTTCATTTGGTTTTTTCGATAGGTACGCAACAGGCGGTATTATTAATGAAATAAGAAAAAATGTTTTTCATTTTAACCCTTCAAATGGACAATGGAAAAAAACATACATAAATTTAAAAACACATCTTCAAAATGCGCAAGGAATAGAATTTAGACCTTTCTTTATTTGTGATAAAACAAATACTCCTGCTGAAGAAAAAGTAGAAGTCTATATTGATAATGTTAAAATTTTATTCAGATAATGCATAAGATTAAACAAAGAGCAATATATATCATTTTTGATATTTTAGCAGTCATTATTACTTGGACTTTTTTCTATATTTTCCGAAAAGAATATATTGAATATAGCGAACCTGAATATGATTGGCAATTTACAAGTCTCTTCTACATTACTATTGTTGTTCTTCCAATTTTTTGGGTAATTCTTCATTTCTTAACCGGATATTATAAAATCTTATTTCGTAAATCGTTATCTGAAGAATTATCTCAAACATTAAACTCAACTTTCATTGGAGTTACTTTTTTGTTTTTTGCTATTCTCTTGGACGACAAAGTTATTGATTATTATCAATATTATTATTTATACATTTGTTTATTTATATTACAGTTTTTAACGACATATTTGTTTAGATTAACTATTACACAAATTACAAGAACAATAATCAAAAAAAATAAAATAGAATTTAATACCATAATTATCGGCGACAGCAATAATGCCTTCAATATTATTAACGAAATAAAAAATCAAAAACAAAAATTAGGATTAAATATTATTGGCTTTGTTTATGATGAAAAAAAAGAAACATATTTTTTAGCAAATTATCTCAAAAATCTAGGAAGTATTAAAAATATTAACTCTATTATTTCTAAAAATAAAGTTGAAAACATTATAATAGCTTTTGAATCAAACAATTCATTTAAAATTAGAAACATCTTATATGTTTTACAAGGAATTAATGTTGATATAAATATTGTTCCTGATTTGTATGATGTTTTTTCAGGGAAAGTTAAAAAATCTGCTATTTTTGGAATACCATTTATTGAAATAAAACATAATAATATGCCTATATGGCAACAATATATTAAAATAATTTTCGATTTTTGTACGAGTTTTATTGCTTTATTAATACTTTCTCCTTTAATTGTATTAATTTCAATCTTAGTAAAAATTACATCAAAAGGACCAGTTTTCTTCAAACAAGAACGTGTAGGTCAAAAAGGAAAAATTTTTAAAATTATTAAATTTAGAACTATGTATATTGATGCAGAGAAACGAGGTCCCCAATTGAGTAACAATAATGATGACAGAATCACAAAACTAGGAAAATTTTTGAGAAAATCACGAATTGATGAAATCCCTCAATTTTTAAATGTTTTGAAAGGAGAAATGAGTATGGTTGGTCCTCGTCCCGAAAGACAATATTACGTAGATCAAATTTTAAAAAGGGCACCATATTATCAATCTATTCTTTCAATAAAACCGGGAATTTCAGGCTGGGGACAAATAAGAAACGGTTATTGTAGTAATATTGATGATATGATAAATCGTTTACGTTATGATTTGCTATATCTCGAAAATCGCTCTATATACTTAGATTTTAAGATATTATTTTATACCGTGATAGTTGTTTTAAAAAAAGAAGGAGTTTAATCATGATTAGTGACTTTATTAAGACTATAAAAATTCTTTAATTTATGATTTACAAGTTACGATTACAATCTAAAATTAAAAACAGCTTTAGCCCTCATAGAGCGAAATATAGAAATCTAAAATCAAAAATATTTTGTATAATATTATTTTTTTTATTAATAAAAATTTCTTTTTCTCAAAATTTAATATTAAATCCAAGTTTTGAACAAATTTGGGTTTGTCCTCATACTTATATAACAGAAATAAATGCTAAACCTTTTCCCGAATGGATAAATCCAAATAATGGCACCCCAGACGTATTTCACCCTTGCAGTGACTTCAACGCAAGTGTTCCCGTAAATTTCGGTGGTTTTTTACATGCTGCTGATGGAAACGCTTATTCAGGACTTGTTTTGTGGGAAAATTTTATTTCTAAAAATAAAGAATATAACGTTTCATCTCGTGAATATCTTCAAACACAGCTTTCAGAACCACTGAAAATAAATAAACTTTACTGCGTAAAATTTCAATATGCAAATGCAAAAAAAACTTTATTTTCCATAAATCGATTGGGCGTTGCTATTACAAAACAAAAAATAAACTCAAAAAAAGGAAATCTTATTATTCAACGTCCACAAATTATTAATGATCCTACTCATATTATGGATAATACTGATTGGGTAGAATTTTCCGGCATTTTTCGTGCAAAAGGAAAAGAACAATATTTGACTATCGGAAATTTTTTTGATAATTCTCAAACAAATTATTTAGTAAATGACCGTTCCGATTTGGATTCTTCTTTAGTTTACGCATATTATTATATCGACAATGTACAAGTTTACGAAATTAATTATGAATCTGAATGCGGTTGCCTCAATAATTTTGCTTTTGGTTACGACCCATTATCTGAAAATTATGACCCTGAAACCGGCTACAACTCTAAAATAACTAATTATTATAGTCTGAACCAAGACGGGATAGCGATAAACGGAGAACGGGGAACGGACGAACGGACGAACGGACGAACGGATGAACGTGAAACTGCTGAAGGGGAACGGACAAATGGGAAAACGAAAAACGGACTAACGAATGAATGTGAGACTGCTAAAGGGGTAAATGAACAAGAGAAGCAAGAAACAAGAAACAAGAGCCAAGATGAGAATTCATCAATGTTAATCTCTAAATCCGAAATAGATGAAAACAAAATTATTAATTCTAAAATTGGAGATAAATTTCTTTTAAATAGGATTTTTTTTGAATTTAATTCTTCAGAACTCCTTGCAATTTCAAATTTTGAATTAGATAAACTTTTTGAAATTTTAAATACAAATACTGCAATAAAAATTGAAATCCGTGGTCATACCGATGATATTGGAACAGATAAATATAATAAAACTCTTTCCATAAAACGAGCTGAAAGTGTATATAATTATTTGTTAATCAAAGGTATAAATAAAACAAGAATGAAATTTAGAGGATTTGGAAACACTGTTCCGCTTTATTCAAATGAAACCGAAGATGGACGAAGTAAAAATCGAAGAGTGGAAATACTTATTATGGAAAAATAAAAATATTGACAAAAAAGATATTTTACTTGAAAATGCAGATATTATGGAACCCCTTTTTTATTCTTAATTTTCAATTAGTAATTTATATTTTTTTTTGCTAAATTTGTATTTTATTGAAATTATATGGATAACATTATTGAATATTTGAGAAAAATCAGAAAACAAGCACAAATAAAATCAAAATATAGAGCAAAATATGCTTTTGTTGGTGTTGGAAATCACAGTATTAATAATCTTTATCCAATTATAGATTATTTACATATTCCATTAAAGTATATTTTAACAAAAACTCCTGAGACTGCAAAAATCATTAATAAAAATAATTGTTTTATTGAAGTTACAACCAATTTTGAAAAAGTTCTAAATGATTCTGAAATTAAAGGCATTTTTATTAGCGCTTCTCCCAAATCTCATTATGAACTTGTTAAAAAAACTTTGCAAAATAACAAAAATGTTTATGTTGAAAAACCGCCTTGTTTATCAATATTAGAACTATTAGATTTAATTGAAACAGAAAATAAAACAAATAATTTTTGTGTCGTTGGATTGCAAAAAAGATATTCTGAATGTACAAAAATACTTTCTCGTAAATTAAAACTACCGAATGTCATTTCATATAATTATCGTTTTTTAGTTGGCGATTATCCGGAAGGAGATAATATTTTTGATTTATTTATTCATCCTTTGGATTTAGTCTGTTATTTATTTGGTAATTATAAAATAATTTCAATGGCAAAAACTAATTTTAATAACGATTCGGTTTTTCTTCAAATAAGACACAATAATATTATTGGAAATATTGAATTATCTACACAATATTCTTGGAAAACGCCACTTGAACATTTAATAATTAACACAAATTCAGGAATTTATGAAATGCAAAATCATCAAATTCTTACTTATGAAAATAAACCCGGAACTTTATTTTCTATCCCCAAAGATAAAATAATAAATTTTGTACCGGAAAGGAAAATTTTGTTTAATGGAAATACTTTTTTGCCGATTTTTGCGACAAATCAAATAGTTTCACAAGGATATTTTTCTGAAATTCAAACTTTTGCTGATTTATGCGAAGGTAATAAAACGGTAAACAAATCTAATCTATCGTCATTAAAAAACACATTCAACTTAATTTCAGAAATAAAAAACTATGTATAGTATAAAAGATTATTTTGAGAGAGGAATTAAATTCTCTAATAATATATTTTTCCAAAAACATAAAAAATTATCTACTTTGATGTTTTATAGTACGAATCTTTGTAATTCAAGATGTAAGCATTGTTATGTGTGGGCACAGCGACCAATTCAGCATATTTCAAAAGATAAAATGATTGAAATTATGCAAAGTAAATGTATCTCAAAAAAAACTACGATAGGATTGGAAGGAGGAGAATTTTTGTTACATCCGGAAGCTAATGAAATTTTAAAATGGTTTTCGGAATACCATCCACAATTTGAACTCTTATCGAATTGCTTTTTGCCCGAAAAAGTCATTGAGGCAGTCAAAAATTATCCTCCAAAGCGTTTGTATCTCTCGTTAGATGGCGATAAACAAACCTATAAATTTATGAGAGGAATTGATGGATTTGATAAAGTTCTTCAAGTTGTAGAAGTCTGTAAAGATATTGTCCCAATTTCGTTGATGTTCACACTTTCGCCATATAATTCTTTTGAAGATTTGGATTTTGTTGTTGATATTGCAAATAAATATAAAATTGATATTCGAGTAGGAATTTATAATGATATAGATTTTTTTAACACACTTGAAAAAGCTCATACTACAGAAATAGGCGAAAAAAAATCGAATAATGTTTTACATATTGAAGATTTTAAAAAATTAATTCCTGAAAATGTAAAAAATACTTCTGAAAACTATGATTTTTTAGTCCTTTATGACGAATGGCGAAAAGGAAATTTAAAATTAAATTGTTTTAGCATTTATGATTCGTTAGTAATTCATCCAAATGGAAATGTTCCGATTTGTCAAAATTTAGATATTAAACTTGGAAATATTTATGAAAAATCTCTTGATGAAATTTATAATAGTAGAGAAGCCGTCAAAATTCAAAAACAGTATGCAAAAAATTGTAATAAATGTTGGATAAATTTTCACAGGAAATATGATATTGTCTTATTAAGAAGTTTGGAGAAATTTGTACCAAAAAATATTATACAAAAATTTTACGGAAAATATCAATGGGCATCAGATAATAAATGTACGTATAAAAAATTGATGAAACAATAGAGAACATAATTCTCAGTTTTATCTCTAATAATTAATCCGGTTTACTTTTAGGTATCGGTTAATCCTTTCTTTCAAACAACAAAAGTAAATATTTAACCTGACTTTAAATTATTTTTTAGTCAAAAATCCATAAAAAATTGTAATTTTGAGAAAATAAATATATAAAATGAAAATCGGCGTTATAGTTTTCCCAAGGTCAAATTGCGACCACGATATGATATACTCATTAAGATAAATTTCAGAGTATGAAGTAGTAAAAATATGGCATAAAGACACATACTTGCAAAACTGCCAAATAATATCAATTCCGTGCGGTTTCTCTTATGGTGATTATTTACGTTCCGGAGCAATTGATAAATTCTCTCCTGTCATGGAAAGAATTATTGATTTTGCAAATAATGGCTTTTGTCTTTGAAATTTGTAACGTATTTCAAATTTTATGTGAAGCCGGATTATTACCCGAAACCCTTCTTCATAATATTTGCCAAAAATTTATTTGTAAAAATCAATAAATTATTGCCGAGAACAAAAATTCTGTAATGACAAAATATCTTTCAAAAAATATTCTGAAAATTCCTATAGCTCACAGTGAAGGACGTTTTTTTGCTCCCGAAGATGTTTTGCAAGAAATGATTCAAAACAACCAAATAATCTGGCGTTATTGCGATGAAAAAGGAAATTTAACCGAAAATTCTAAACCTAATGGCTCTTTGATGAATATCGCAGGAATTTGCAATCAAGGAAGAAATATTTTTGGAATGATGCCACACCCGGAAAGAGCCGCAGACCCAGAACTAAATAATATTGACGGTCTGCAAATTTTAAATTCAATTATTAAATTTGTTGAAAATAAATAATTTAATTTCGTACATTTGTTTTCTGGTTAAATGTACAATAAATTTCAACTTTTGGGACGAAGAACAAATTTTATACATTTATTCCATTTGATAAGGGAGAGAATTTTTTTCTCTATTTCTTCAGAAAAATATTTATTTTTCTTTTATTCTTCCTAAAAGTTACTTTTACTTAGTTGAATTTACGTATTTTATCTAAGTAAAAAAACTTTTTATACAGACAATTCGTATTGTTAATAAATTTTGAAAAAATATCAATATATATTCTAATAATTTTATATTTTTGAAAAAAATTTACTACATTACAATACACCCAAATGTCAAACTTTTTTATTAAAATATTTCACTTTTTTGAAAAAAATAAATTTTTATTATTACTTTTATTAGTTATTATTATTCTTTTTTCTATATTTTCGGTTTTAAGAATCAATGTTGTTGAAGATATTTCTAATTTTTTACCACAAAATAAACAAAATCAAAAATATAACTACGCTTATCAGAATATCGGTACTGCAAATAAAATTATGATAAACATCAAATTTGCAAATAATTATGAAAATTCAGATAATGATAATTTTTTATTAACGGAAGTAGCTACTCAATTTTCAAAATTTATATCAGAAAATGATAGTCTCAATCATATAAAAAATATTTTATACGAAGTTGACCAAACACAAATCACCGAAGTTACTGATTTTGTAGTTAAAAACATGCCTTATTTTCTTTCGGATAGCGATTATAAAAAAATTGACAGTTTAATATCCTCTCCGGAAAATATTTCACAACAGTTGGAAAATGATAAAAAATTACTACTTTCGCCAATGGGAAGTTTTTTGCGAAATATTTTAACAGCCGACCCTCTCCTATTTTCAAAATCAATCCTTGATAATCTTTCTTCGTTTCAAATGAATGATGAATATAAAACCGAAGACGGATTTATTTTCAACAAACAAGGAACAGAAGCTATTGTTATCATTACATCAAAATATCCTGTAAGTGAAACTTCCAACAACAAACTTCTGGCAAACGATATAAAAAATGCGATTGAAAAAACGACACAAATATTTGATAATAAAATAAAAATATCGGCTTTTGGGGCTGCTTTGATTTCTATCACAAATGCAGATCAAATTAAAAAAGATAGCCTTTTGGCAGGAATTATTTCTATTTGTCTTATTACCATTGTTTTAATTTATTTCTTTAGAGATTTTAGAAGTATTTTATTAATAGGAATTTCAATAATTTTTGGATTCTTATTTTCTTTAGGATTGATATTAATTTTCCGTCCGACAATTTCTATCATTGTAATTGGAATTGCAACAATAATAATTGGGATTGCCGTAAATTATCCACTTCATTTCATTTCGCATTTTAATCACACAAACGACAAAATTGCTTCTATTAAAGAAATTGTAAATCCACTTTTAATCGGAAACATTACTACGGTCGGAGCATTTTTAAGTCTCTTGTTTATTTCTTCCGATGCAATGAAAGATTTAGGTTTATTTGCCTCAATGTTACTTGCCGGAACAATAATTTTTGTGCTGATTTTTTTACCTCATTTGCTGACTGTTAAGAAAAAAACAATCAAAAATAAAGAAGCTAAAATCGTTTTTAGTAAAATTTCAAATTTTTCACCTGAAAAAAATAAATGGATAGTTATAACTGTTTGTTTATTTTCAATTGTTTTTTTTATTTTTAGTTTGAATACTAATTTTGAAACAGATTTGCATAAAATCAACTACATGACTGACGAACAACAACAACAAATGGAAAAGTTGCTTGCAGAATCCGATAAAAATTCTATCTTACTTTATTGTGTTGCCGAAGGAAAAAATCTTGAAGAAGCTTTACAAACTCATGAAATTCTTGAAAAAAATTTATCAATTATTAATGAAGATAGTTTAATTATTCAACAATCAGGAATTTCCGATTTTTTATTATCTGAAAACCGTCAAAAACAAAAAATTGACAAATGGAATAATTTCTGGGATAATAGAAAAGATAAATTTCTTGAAAATTTTGAAAAAATAAGTCGTGAAAAAAAATATTCAGAAAATGCTTTTATAAATTTTACTAATATTCTTACAAAAAAATATAAAATTGAAAAAACTGAATATTTTAAAATTATTAAAGAATCACTAGCTGAAAATTATTTATCAATAAATGATGATAAAGTCTTAATTTACACCATATTAAAATTTAATAAATCAAACGAAAATATTATTAATGAAAAAATAAATTCAATAAATGAGAATATTTATTCTTTTGATAATACTTCTTTGATTTCAAAAATGATTATTGAATTATCATCAGATTTCAATACTGTCCTCTATGTTTGTGGATTTTTAGTATTTATTTTTCTTCTAATGTCTTTCGGCAGAATAGAATTAAGTATTTTAGCTTTTATTCCTTTAACTCTGGCATGGATTTGGATTTTAGGAATAATGAATATTTTCGATATGAAATTTAATATCATAAATATTATTTTAGCGACATTCATTTTTGGACAAGGCGATGATTATACAATCTTTGTTACAGAAGGTTTAATGTATGAATATACTTATAAAAAGAAAATTTTAGCAAATTTTAAAAATTCTATAATTTTATCAGCTATCATAATGCTATTAGCGATAGGAACTTTAATTTTAGCAAAACATCCTGCAATGAAATCTCTCGCAGAAGTTACAATTACAGGAATGGCTTCTGTTATTATTATGGCATATATTTTCCCTCCTTTGATTTTTAAATTCCTTACTCAAAAAAAAGGAAAACTTCGTATAATGCCAATTACAATTGCAAATTTAGCAAATACAATTTTCTCATTTCTTATATTTTTATTTGGAATTATTTACATAACAACAATAGGATTTTTTGTACTTATAATTGGAGGAAAAACTAAAAAAAATAAAGAAAAATTTCACATACTTCTTTGCAATTTATTTAAATTTTTATCTAAATTATCAAAACAATTATCGCCAAATATTATAAATAAGTATAATGAAGATTTCAAAAAACCTTCTATAATTATTTCAAATCATCAATCTCATTTGGATTTACTTTATACTTTATCATTATCTCCCAAAATAATAGTTTTAACCAAAAAATGGGTTTATAATAATTCATTTTACGGAATAATAATCAGATATGCCGATTATATTTCAATTACTGATAATTTTGAAGATAATATCGAACAATTATCAAAAATTGCATCTGCCGGATATTCAATTTTGATTTTTCCTGAAGGTTCTCGTTCGGAAGATTGTTCGATACAACGTTTTCACCAAGGAGCGTTTCATCTTGCTAAAGCACTTAATCTTGACATTATTCCTGTAGTTTTACATGGAGTAGGGCACATTTTTCCAAAAACGGAATTTATGCTCAGAAAAGGTAAAGTTCATGTCGAAATTCTTGAAAGAATAAAACCTGACAACAAAATTTGGCAAGGAAATACAATTTTAGAAGTTTCAAAAGCATTCAAAAAATTATATCAAGTTGAATATCATAAACTTGTAGATGAAATTGAGAAAGCTGAATATTTTGTCGATTTAGTCAAGAAAAATTATATTTATAAAGGAGCAACAATTGAGAAAACAGCAAAAAATAATCTTAAAAAGCTAAATATCAATAATATAGACGAATTTCCAAATGAAGGGAAATTATTAATTATAAATTGTGGACAAGGAGAAATTTCATTATTAACGTCATTAGTTAAAAAGAAATTATATATCACAGCTACTGATAAAAATGAAGATTTATTGTCAATAGCTGAAAATTGTAATTCTATTCCTGAAAATTTGAAATACGAGAAAGAAGTATGTTATTCTGATTTTGATTATTTTTTAATTATTAAACCTAAAAAAGAACAAATAGAAGAATTATCAAAATTTGGTAAAAAAATATTTGATATGTAATTTAACAAATATCAAATATACATTATTCTATTAGCCAACGAGTTAAAGTTCGTTCTTTTGCACTGAATTTACTTTTACATTTATTTGCCAGCACATTTTTTTTTACAAAATTAACAGTTTTTCAAAATGGTCTAAAATTTGAGAAGTATTTTATATTTTGTTTATATTTTAACAACAAAATGGTCTAAAGTAATTTAGTCGTAAAAAAATGTTTATTAAAAGAAAAAATGTTTTTCTCCGTTGCATATTATAGTAATTTTATTAAAAATTTCAGAATATGAGGAATCCTAATTTTTATTCAGAACATTATACAAAGAAAATTAAACAGTGGAATAATTTTACAAAACTTACTTCTATATTTATATGTTTTATTTTGTTAGCAACAGGTATTCTGCTTTATTTAGGAAATAACGGATATATTGAACCAAAAATAATAAACTATATTTTTTCATGGCAAACATTATTAATAACAATAGGACTCTTATTTCTATTAGTTTCAAAATTTAGAATATTTTTTGGGCCTATTGTTTTAATAATTGTCGGACTTGTTTTTTTATTTCAAAAAATCAACGGTGGCGAACTTTCTCGCAATATTTGGGCATATCTATTAATTTGTAGTAGTATAATCATTTTTCTTAAAATAATCCTTCCCAGAAAAAACAAATATTTCCATAAACAAAAATATACCATTAACGAACAAAATGGGGACCAAGTTAATACAGATGATTTTTTGAAATTTTCCAGAAATTTTACAAATGTATCTATACTTAGTGAGTCGAAAAATTTTAAAGGCGGACAAATTAGTCTTTCTTTTTCCGAAGGTAAATTAAATTTACAAAATGCAGAATTAGCAGAAGGAAATAATCTTTTAATAATTGAATCCGTTTTTAGCAATTTGAAAATAATTTTACCCAAAAATTGGGATATTAGCTACGAATCATCAGGAGCTTTTGGTGGAATTCATGACCAACGAAGTCTGATTATTTTTAATAATGCTAATAGTAATAATAGACTGATTATTAAAGCTGATATAGTTTTTAGTGGTATTGAATTATTGAATTAAAACGAAAAAAGATTAAATGGAAA
>JAITXI010000105.1 GCA_031284905.1 Bacteroidales bacterium | reverse complement strand
ATTTAACTCCATTATACACAGAAATTTCTGATACTAAAATAAATATCCTTGATACTCCCGGAATGGATGATTTTATTGGAAATTTTGTTCCTGCATTACATACTGCCGACACAGCACTTATGCTGATTAATGCTCAAAATGGAGTTGAGGTAGGTACTGAAATTCATAACAGATACCTCTCAAATGCTAACAAACCATTAATTATTGCAATAAATCGCCTTGATCACGACCAAGCAAATTTTGAAAATACTTTTGATAGCATTAAAGCAACTTTTGGAGGAAATGCTGTTCTGGCACAATTCCCTATAAATGCAGGTTCAGGTTGTAATTCTTTTGTAGATGTTATCACAAATAAAATGTATAGTTTTGTTAATGGTAAAGTCGAAATTTCGGAAATTCCTGCCGATCAGCAAGAACATGCGTTGGAAATTAAAACAGCTTTAATAGAGAAAGCAGCAGAAGCAGACGAATCGTTGATGGAATTATTTTTTGAAAATGATACATTGACTGAAGAAGAAATGATGAGAGGAATTTTGGCAGGTTTACCTCAAAGAGGAATTTTTCCTGTTTTTTGTATTAATGCAAAAACCGATTTGGGCGTAAAACGTTTAATGGAATTTATAGTCGGAGCTTGTCCTTCTCCCGATAAAATGCCTGCTCCAATCAATAATGAAAATACAGAAGTTATCTGTGATTCAAATGGAAAACCTTCTTTATTCGTTTTTAAAACAACAGCAGAAGAACATGTTGGAGAAATTTGTTTTTTCAAAGTTTTAAGCGGAACTATTACAAAAAGTTTGGATTTATATAATACAAAAACAAATACAAAAGAAAGAATTTCTTCAATTTTTGTTTGTGCAGGGAAAAATCGTCAAGATGTTGATACTATGTATGCCGGCGATTTAGGTGCAACCGTGAAATTGAAATCAACAAAAACAAATAGTACATTAGTAGCTCCGGGCGAAGATTGGTCAATTCCTGCAATTGTTATGCCAACACCGAAATTTAGAACTGCAATTAAAGCTGTTAGTGAAAACGATGATGAAAAATTAGGAAATTATCTGAACAAATTAAAAGAAGAAGATCCGACAATTATTGTAGAATATTCAAAAGAATTAAAGCAAATGATTATCCAAGGACAAGGAGAATATCATTTGAATATAGTAAAATGGTATATTGAAAACGATGCTAAAATTCCAATTGAATTTATCAAACCTAAAATTCAATATCGGGAAACAATTACCAAAAAATCATTTGCAGATTATCGTCATAAAAAACAATCTGGCGGTGCTGGTCAATTTGGAGAAGTTCATTTAATTATTGAACCATATACAGAAGGTTTACCTGACCCAACAATGTATAAAATTGATGGAAAAGAATTGAAAATTTCGGTAAGAGCAAAAGAAGAATATAAATTAGAATGGGGCGGTACTTTACAATATTTCAATTGTATTGTTGGAGGCTCAATTGATGCAAGATTTTTACCTGCAATCCTAAAAGGAATAATGGAAAAAATGGAAGAAGGTCCTTTGACGGGTTCTTATGCACGTGATATTAGAGTTTGCGTAGTTGACGGAAAAATGCACCCTGTTGATTCAAATGAAATTTCTTTCAAACTTGCAGGTCGAAATGCTTTCAGTAAAGCATTTAAAAATGCCGGTCCCAAAATTATGGAACCGATTTACGATTTGTCAGTATTTGTCCCAAGCGACAAAATGGGAGATGTTATTAGTGATTTAAATGGTCGGAGAGCTATCGTTCAAGGAATGCAAAGCGAAAAAGGAATGGAAAAAATTATGGCAAAAGTTCCTTTAGCAGAAATGGCTAATTATTCAACATCTTTACGCTCAAATACTCAAGGAAGAGCTTTATATGAAATGATATTCTCTGAATATCAGCAAGTTCCACCTGATGTTCAAGAACAACTTATAAAAGATTTCTCATCTAATGACGATGAAGAATAATTTTATTTATTTTTTCATACAAATACTAGGCTGCTTTTACAGCAGTCTTTTATTTTTTTAAATTAATCAAAAATAATTTTATGTCGAATTTTGAAAATTTCGGATTAAAACAAGACCTTCTAAAAGCAATCAATGATTTAGGTTTTGAAAATCCAACGCCAATACAAGCACAAGTAATTCCTTATATGCTTTCTAATGAGGTAAGCGATTTAATAGGTCTTGCTCAAACAGGAACAGGAAAAACTGCTGCTTTCGGTTTACCTGTTTTACAACAAATAAATGTCGATAAACTTGAAACACAATGTTTGATTCTTGCTCCAACAAGAGAACTTTGCGTTCAAATTTCTAAAGATTTATTGAACTACTCAAAGTATATCGAAAAAATGAAAATTACTTCCGTTTATGGAGGTGCTTCGATTGAACCTCAAATCAGAGAATTAAAAAAGGGAACTCATATTATTGTGGGGACTCCCGGTAGAGTTTTAGATTTATTAAAAAGAAAACTCGTAAAAATTGAAAAAATTGATTTTTTAGTTTTAGATGAAGCTGATGAAATGTTAAATATGGGCTTTAAAGACGATTTAGATGCAATTTTATCAAAATCAGCTAAAACTAAGAAAACTTTATTATTTTCAGCAACAATGCCTAACGAAATTAGAAAAATTGCTGATAATTATATGAATAGTCCAAAAGAAATTTCTGTCGGTTCAAAAAATTCGGGAGCAGAAAATGTTGAGCACCATTATTATGTTGTGAGTGCAAAAGACCGTTATTTAGCCTTGAAAAGAATTGTTGATATGTATCCTGCAATTTACGGAATAGTTTTTTGTCGTACTCGTAAAGAAACTCAAGAAATAGCTGAAAAATTAATTCAAGATGGTTATGATGCCGATGCTTTGCATGGCGATTTATCGCAAGTTCAAAGAGACCATGTTATGAGTAAATTTCGTTCTCAACATTTGCAAGTTTTAGTCGCTACCGATGTGGCAGCCAGAGGTTTAGATGTTAATAATTTAACACATATTATTAACTATAATCTTCCTGATGAAAATGATATTTATATTCATAGAAGCGGAAGAACAGGTAGAGCCGGAAAATCCGGAATTTCGATTTCTATTATTCATTCAAAAGAATTATCTAAAATAAAAAATACTGAAAAAATACTCAAAAAAAATATTGAACTCAAAAAAATTCCTGATGGAAAAGAAATTTGCAAAATTCAATTAATGAGTATGATAGATAAAATAAATAATGTAGAAACTATTGATAATCAAATAGATACTTTTTTGCCACTTATTTATCAAAAATTAAATTGGTTAAGTCGTGAAGATTTGATAACTCGCTTTGTTTCAGTTGAATTTAACAGATTTTTAATGTATTATTCAAATACGAGAGATATTAATTTTGATGTAAATGAGCGAAGGGATGAACGGAGAATGGGAGAAAGAGATAAAGGGCGAAAGGGCGAAAGGGCTAACGGACGAAGAGATGAACGAAAAACGAAGAACGGAGAACGAACTAACGGGCGAAGGGACGAGCGCTCAAATAGTAAAGGAAAAATTAGATTATCAAAATATTTCTTATCATTGGGAGAAAAAGATGGTTTTTCTAAATATAAACTTTTAGAAATTATAAATAATAGCGATGGATTGGCAGGAGTGGAGGTCGGAAAAATAGAAATCTTAAAAACACATACTTTTTTTGAAATAGATAGTAATTTCCATGAGAATGCTATGAAAATTTTCAAAAATAGAAGATATGACGGAAAAAGATTGAAAATTGAAAAAAAATAGGTCGCTATGTTTATCCCAATCGTTCTATTCCCAATAGATTTGTATTTTGTCAGAATCTAATTTAATAAAGATAAAAAGTAGAATTGTAAAAGCCCATAACGACGAACCTCCATAGCTCATAAAAGGTAATGGAATACCAATAACGGGCGTTAAACCAACAGTCATACCAATATTTACAAATACATGGAAAAACAAAATTGAAGCCAAACCGTAACCGTATATTCGGGCAAAAGCAGAACGTTGTTTTTCTGATAGATAAATAATTCTACAAATTAATAAACCAAATAATATTAATGTTAATGTAGTGCCTATAAAACCCCATTCTTCTCCTATTGTACAAAAAATAAAATCAGTACTTTGTTCCGGCACAAAATTATATCTGGTTTGAGTTCCGTTCAGAAAACCTTTTCCTGTGAATTCGCCGGAAGAAATCGCAATTTTTGATTGTCGAACGTGATAGCCTTTTCCATAAACATCGGTAGTTTTTCCTAATAATTCGTTTATTCGATTTCTTTGGTGTTCTTGTAAAACATTATTAAAAACATAATTTATTGATAATATATAGATTGAAATTCCAACTATTAAACCCATAAAATATAAATTCCGATAATTTTTCTTGATTAAATGTAATATTATTAAAATTAAAGAAATTAAACTAATTATGGATAATATAATAATTTGCAGATATTGTCTGAGAAATAATTCTTCAAAATTATTTCTCCACAAAATAATGGAAGCAATAATCAAGAAAAGAGATAAAAAAGAATAAGCTATTTTTCCATGAATAGATTTCCAATTTAAGATGATAAACCATATAATAATAAAAAGAAATACTAAAAATAAAACATAATTAATCGGAAAAATTAAAGCTAAAATGAATAAAATACTCAAAACAAGAATTGTGAAGAAAACAAATTTATTTAAACCCTCTCTATAAAATACAAAAATAAAAGAAAGAAAAACCAAAGCCGAGCCTGTATCATTTTGTAGAAGAACCAATAATATTGGAAGTGCAACTAGAGAAAGAAGAATTAGAACTTTTAGCGGATTAGTAAAATGAAATTGTTTATTACTCATAAATTTTGCGACAACCAAGCACATAATAATTTTGACAAATTCAACCGGTTGAACGGCAAAATTCCCAATTTGAAACCACGATTTAGAAGAATGAACTACAGTTCCAAAAATCAATACTGATAATAAAACTAATATTCCAAGCACATAAAGAGGATAAGAAATAAGATTTAGAAATTGGTTATTAATTAGTAAGATGCTAATTGCAATGGCAAACGCAAGTCCTATCCAAAACAACTGTTTTATATATCTTTGTGAAAAATCAAAAATTTCAGAAGTATCTGTATATGAGACTGAAAAAACATTAATCCAGCCAATAATTATTAAGGCTAAATAAACAATAATTAATAACCAATCTAAATTAATTAATATATTATTTCTTTTGTTATTCAATTTTTAATAGTTGATGAGTTAATAATTAGTTTTTCTAAATATGGGTCGCTAATTGTATTATTTATATATTTTTCAATTATTAATCTTGAAATAGGAGCTGCCCAAGAGTTCCCCCATCCTGCATTTTCAACGTAAACAGAAATGGCTATTTTGGGGTCGTCTTTTGGAGCAAAAGCTATAAAAACAGAATGGTCTTTTTTTGAATTTTGAGCAGTACCTGTTTTTCCACAAACAATAATATCATTAATGTGAGCTAGACTTCCTGTTCCATAATCCTCATTTACAACATAATACATTCCTTTTATTATTGGGTCGAAATCTTTTTCTTTAAAAGGCGTAATATTTTTTTGCGGATGTTTTATTTCTTCTCCTGATATTTCTTTTACTAAATATGGTGTATAATAATAGCCTTTATTTGCTATAATAGCACAAAAATTAGCCATTTGTAGCGGTGTTGCCAAAATTTCTCCTTGTCCGATTGCTAAAGAATAAATAGTTGAAAAAGCCCATCTTTTTTTTCCGTAGATTTTATCATAAAAATTTGAGTTTGGAATTAATCCGGATTTCATAAAAGGTAATCCAATGTCAAATTTTGTACCGAATCCTAATGTTTTTATTTTTATATTCCAAGCATCAAGACTATTTGCTGAATTTATGAAAACACTTTTTGAATCTCCTTGTTGTATCATTTTTTTAAATGTATAATAAAAATATGGATTACAAGAAAATTGAATAGCTCTTGCCACTCCGGTACAAGGCGGATGATTATGACAATTCACCAATTCTTTATCGCAAGGAAAGTATGTGTTTTCGTTAATAAAATTTTCGTCAAGGGCTACTAAAGTTTGAGCTAATTTAAAAATTGAACCTGGAGGATATTCTGACGCAATCGCTCTATTTAGTAAAGGTTTCAACGAATCGTTTAAGAGTTTATTGTAGTTTTCTCCTCTTGCTTTTCCAACTAATATTTGTGGGTCATAAGTTGGACTTGAA
Organism: Bacteroidales bacterium; assembly: GCA_031284905.1. GTDB lineage: Bacteria > Bacteroidota > Bacteroidia > Bacteroidales > ML635J-15 > Bact-19. Next base: position 12,682 of record JAITXI010000105.1, on the reverse strand, counting down.
ACCATAGCTAAAATTTCTCCGGTTTTTGGGTCAATTGCTACAATACAGCCAATTTTGTTTTTCATAATATTTTCGCTATATTTTTGCAATTCAGAATTTATTGTTAATTTTAAGTTTTTCCCTTCGATAGCTTCTATGTCGAATTCCCCTTTTTCGTAGCTATCAACTTTGTTATTATTTACATCGACTATAATTTGAGAAATTCCTTTTTGTCCACGTAATTCTTTTTCATAATATTTTTCAATTCCGTTTTTTCCGATATAGTCGCCACCCGAATAATACGAATCCGATTTTAAATCTTCCATTTCAACTTCGCCCATGTCGCCTAAAATATGAGCAGAAATTGCAGCATTATATTTTCTTATAGTTCTATCTTGGAAAAAGAAACCGTTAAATTTGTATAATTTCTCTTGTAAAGTCGCATATTGTTCAGGCGTTAAAAGTTTTACGAAAATTGAAGGTTTAATTTTTGAATATTTTATACAATTTTCAATTTGTATCCTGAATGTTTCAATATCAATATCTAAATATTTACAAAGCAGAACTGTGTCTAAATTTTTAATTTTTTTAGGAATAACTAATAAATCATGAGCTATTTCGTTGGAAGCCAAAATATTATTATCACTATCATAAATTAAACCTCGTGCCGGATAGATTGTAATTTTCCTTTTAGAATTATTTTCAGATGCTGCTGATAATTCATCATCAAAAATCTGAAGATAAAACAACTTTATCCAAATTACTAAAAAAATAGCAATAATAATTGCAAATATGTGATATTTTCTAATACTTAAATTCACTTTTGTCTGATAAAAAATGAGTAAATAATAAAAATAAAAGCGAAAGAAATAGCAAAACTTAGTAAAATTCTACTTAAAGTATATAAAAAATGATAGAAGGTGAAATATTGTAAAATTATTATTAAACTGTTGTGAATTAGTATTATAGAACTATAATATTTAAGGAACCAAGTCCAACCGTATTTTTTATGTCCTAAAATTTCTTTATCTTCATATTTTGTTATTGGGGAGTAGATTGCTAAAATTTTAGGTCTTAAAAATCCAATGAAAGTTGTAACTGTTGCATGTAAACCCGGAGTATAATTTGTAAAATCCATAAATAATCCCAATAAAAAAGAAATAAATAATAATAAAGTTTTGTTTGTATTGTAAGGTAAGATGAGAATGAAAAATATGTAAATATAAATATTTGGCAGATAAATAAGAAATAATTTGTCAAATATAAAGAATTGAAAAAATAATAGAATAAACAATAATATTATATATTTAAAATTTTTATTCATTATTTTTATTTTTTTTGATTATATATACATAAGCGAGATTATTATAGTCTGTAAATAAATCAATTGTAATAATATGGAAATTTGCAGAATTATTTTTTTCGATTTTTGATATTTTTCCTACAGGAATATTTTCGGGAAAACTTTGTGATAAGATACTTGTAACAATTGTGTCGCCAACGTTTATTTCTACATAAGAGGGAATATCCGAAACTTGTGCTTTTTTATAATCTTTGCTGTTCCAAGTCAAAGTTCCGTAATAATTATTATTTCTTGTTTGAACGCTTAAATTAAAGGAAGGATTAATTATTGGCAAAATTTTTGCCGAATTTTTATTTACAGCCGAAATGATTCCAACAACTCCATCTTTTCCGATTACTCCCATATCTTCAACAACATTATCTAAACTTCCTTTATCTGTAATTAAATGGTTATCGGTTTTTGTGAAATATTCTATTGATATAATTCTTCCTGAAATGTAAATTATTTCATCATCATTAATTGGAGGAATATAATTTTGTCGATATTTTTCAACAATAGTTTTTAATTTTGCATTTTCAGCAGCTAATTTATTATTATTCTGTTGAAGATTTATTAAATTATAGAAATTATCTCGTATTTCACTAACTTTTCCTGAAATTAATCTGGAAATATTGAAAAACGCAGCTTCTTTGTGAACATTTTTTGAAAAAAGAAAATACAAACAAAAAATTTCTATTACAATAAAAATAATCGTGATTAAATGTTTTTGAATAAGTTTGAATAATTTATCCATTACTTTTTAACCCAAAAAATTTATGGATTTATCTTATTAAGAAATTGAAACTATTTAAATTGTTTAGGGCTTCCGTTGTGCCTCTAACAACTGCATGAAGAGGGTTTTCAACTACGTGAACAGGAATATTTGTTCTTGTAGAAATTCGTTTATCTAAACCTCTCAACAAAGCACCACCGCCGGACAAGAAAATTCCATTTTCACAAATATCTTTATAAAGTTCAGGAGGAGTATGGTCGAGAACGTCCATAATTGCGTTTTCAATTTTTGCCAAAGATTTATCTAAACATACAGCAATTTCAGAATATTTTATCGCAATTTTATTCGGAAGTGAAGTTACTAAATGTGGACCAACAATTACATAATCTTCGGGAGCTTCATCTAAATCTTCTTGAATTGCAGCACCCACGTTGATTTTAATTAATTCTGAAGTTCTATCTCCAAGTTTTATTTGATGTGTAATTCTCATGTGTTCTTGAATATCGAAAGTAAATTCGTCTCCGGCAGTTCTGATACTCCTGTTATAAACGATTCCACCGAGGGAGATTACTGCAATTTCTGTAGTTCCTCCACCTATATCTACTATCATAGAGCCTTGAGGTTCGTTTACCGGTAAATTTGCTCCTAAAGCGGCTGCCATAGGTTCATGAAGCATATAAACATCTCGTCCGCCTGAATGCTCTGCAGAATCTCGAACGGCTCTAATTTCAACATTTGTACTTCCGGCAGGAATTCCTATAACCATTCTTAAAGAAGGTGAGAAAAAACGTTTATGATTAGCCATTTTGATTAAATTTCTTATCATTAGTTCGGCAGCTGTGAAATCTGCGATTACTCCGTCTTTTAATGGTCTGATAATTTTAATTCCTTCGTGAGTTTTTCCTTGCATTTGTTGTGCTTGTCTTCCTATAGCAAGAAGTTTTTCGGTTTTTTCTTCAATAGCAACTATTGACGGCTCATCAACAACTATTTTCCCGTCTATCATAATTATTGTATTGGCTGTGCCCAAATCCATTGCAATGTCTTGTTGTAAAAATGAAAATAATCCCATATTTATGTATATTTTTTATATTATTATTTAACTTACAAATTTAATATTTTTTTTATTATATATCAATAATTTTGTTTTTTATTTAAAATTACCATTGTTTTACGTATAATTATCATATTTTAATAATTTATACCAAATTGAACGGCTTTAGTTTAGTCGTGGTCGGAAGAAATAACAAATTGATAATCAATTATTAAATGGTATTACAAAAAAAACCGTAATAAAATCAGAGTTCAAATCCATCTTAATTTTATTACGGAAGTTTTTTTATTATGAAACACAAAATTACTAATAAAAAATGAAAAATACAAAAAAAAAATGAAAAAAGATCTCTAAATTTAATAGAATCAATATCGAAAAACAGGAATAATTAGACTTGCCTGAACATAATTATGTATTTTTTAGGTATGAGATATATTTATCAGTTTAAAATTTTGGTTTTATTTCAACATTTCAACAGCTTTTTTCAAAGCATTAATAAAAATATCAATTTCTTCAAAAGTATTATAAAAAGAAAAAGAAACTCTTGCTGTGCCGGTAATATCAAAATGTTGCATTATTGGTTCTGCACAATGAGTTCCCGTTCTGATAGCGATTCCCATTTTATCAAGTAAAGTGCCAATATCTCCATGATGAATTTTCCCGCAATTAAATGATAAAACGCCGGATTTTTTAGGTGAAGTTCCAAAAATTTTCAAATCTTCAATGGTTTTTATTTTTTCTGTCGCATATTCTAAAAGCGAATTTTCATATTTGTGAATTTTATCCGGACCTATAATATTAACATACTCAATTGCTTTCGCAAAAGCTATTGCATCAATATAATTTGGAGTTCCTGCTTCAAATTTATACGGGAGTATATTAAAATTTGTTTTTTCAAAACTAACAGAAGAAATCATTTCTCCCCCCGATTGGAATGGTGGCATTTTTTTTAATATTTCTTTTTTTCCATATAAAATGCCAATTCCTGTCGGTCCGTATAATTTATGAGCAGAAAATGCTAAAAAATCGCAATCCAAATCTTTAACGTCTGTTTTTGAATGTGCAACTAATTGTGCTCCATCTATTAAAATATAAGTATTTCGATTTTTTTTTCTTATTTTTGTAATTATTTCTTTTATCGGATTAACTGTTCCCAAAACATTTGAAATTGCTGTAATGGCAACTAATTTTGTCTTATCTGTAATCAAATTATATAATTCTTCCGTATCAAGAATACCTTTATCATTAAAATGAATTAATTTTAAATGACATTTTTTTCGTTCTGCTAAAAGTTGCCATGGCACAAAATTAGAATGATGTTCCATTTCCGAAATAATAATTTCATTATTTTCTTGTAATAATTCTCCAAAAGAATATGAAACTAAATTGATACTTTCAGTTGTTCCTCGTGTAAAAATAATTTCTTCAACAGAATCGGCATTTATAAATTTTTGAACTGTAGTTCTTGATTTTTCAAGGGCTTCAGTTGTGAAATTACTTAAAAAATGAGCTCCGCGATGAACATTGGAATTGTATTTTTGATAAAATTCAGATATGGTGTTGATTACAATGTTTGGTTTTTGTGTAGTTGCTGCATTATCTAAATAAACCAAAGGTTTTCCATAAATTTTTTCTTGTAAAATTGGAAAATCTTTTCTTATCTTTTCAATTTCCGACTGTGTCATTATTATTTTAAATAAGGATTATTTTTTGATTCGTATTCTACTGTTGTTGAATTTCCATGTCCTGGGAAAACTATCGTATTTGGTGGTAGCACTAAAATTTTTTCTTTGATATTTTTTATTAAAGTATTATAATCTCCTCCTTCTAAATCGGTTCTACCAATACTATCTTCAAATAAAGTATCGCCTGAAATCAATAAATTTATTTCTTTTGCATATAAAACAATACTGCCGGCACTATGACCTGGAACATGGAAAACTAACAATTCCGAATTTCCAAATTTGATTGTATCACCTTCATCAATAGTTTTTGTAGGAAGAGGTGCTTTGTCGGTTTTCATACCATATCTTGCAGTAATTTGTTGAAAATTTTCAATCCAAATATTATCATCTTTATGCATTAACAGTGGAACTTTAAATTTTTCCAATAATTTTGAATTTCCATAAATGTGGTCAAAATGCCCATGCGTGCTAATAATATATTTTACTTTAAGATTTTTTTCTTCAATAAATTTCAATAATTCATTCGACTGTTTTTCATTTTCAGCTGCTCCATCTACAATTACAGCTTCTCTTGTATCATCATAAAGCACAAAAGCATTTACTCCTAATTCATTGAAAATAAATCTTTTATATTCTAAATTGTTTTTATTTTGTTCTAACATTTCTTTTTGTTTTAAATTATTATTTCCACAATTTGTATTTATTATTGCAAAAATAACAAAAATTATTATTTTATTTATAGATAATCGCTGATTTATCCAATTATCAGAATAACCCAGATGTTTATAATCCGGCATAGCCTGTTCGATATATAATTCAGGGTCTTGGAATTGGTTTAAACGTTCGTTTGCAATTTGTGTCATCCATTGTTTAAAAGGCTCTGCTTTTGGTGATGGAATTGATTGAATAAGTCTGAAAAGTTGTTCAGTATCAGCTACATCTGTTTTGTGAAATTTTCCATCGGATGATTTTAATTTCAGTCGGTTACAATTTGTAACCGACTGATTTCCTTCTTTAATTAATCGGTGTTTTAACACTTTCCAATAATTTTTTGGATCAGGACTATCAGTTAATACCCCAATAACATCTATTATTGAAAAATACCATTTTTCTTCGTCTTCGTCCCATTGGGTACGTACTTTCTTTTTCTCAAATATTTTAATTGCGGTTACTTCGGTCATTAATTAGTAATATTATGGATTTTTTACTTTTTCGACAAAATTTCAATAGTGTTATCAATTAAACCTTTGGAGAAAATTCCGTTTTTTTCAAAGAAAGCACGTTTTTTATTTAAAATTTCAGCAGAATTTTTACATGAAACAGGAAGTGCATTTAATTCAGCTAATTTTTTTTCATCTTTAAAAATATCAATATTAACATAAAGTTTTTCAGCTAGTTCGAGAGCATTTTCCATTTCAAGTCCATGTTGTGCTGCCACAATAAGAGAAGCCATATATAAATATAAATCAGCAGTACAATCACCACTACGAATTTCAACAGTTTGTTTGCTGTCTTTTAATTCCATTATTACTTTTTCTTGAGGATTTGCGTCATTTGTCATTCCGGCACCGAAAGTCCAGCCTAACGGAACACGAACCAAAACACTACGATTTCTATCGCCCCAACAAATATTTGTAGGAGCTTCTTGATGCGGAACTAAACGCAAATAAGAATCCTGCGTTCTATTTCCAAAAGCAGGAAGTGCGTCAGCTAAATCAAGAATACCGGCAATCATTTTTCTTGCAATATTACTTAATTTATTATTTTCAACCATCATGTTTTTACCATCTTTTTCCAACATCATGTGAATATGCAATCCACTACCGGCTTTTCCAACTGTTAACTTTGGCGAAAAATTAACTTCAACACTATATTCGCAACATAATTTTTCTAAAACCCATTTTGCAATTAATAATTGTTCTACAGCACTTTCAGCTTCACAAGGAAGAAATTCAATTTCTTGTTGTTCATAATAAAATTTATCGTCCATAAAATTTCCTACTTCCGAATGACCATATTTTATTTTTCCACCACAAGCAGCAATATATTTCATAGCTTCAAGACGAATAAATTCAAATTTTGTAAATGGAGATGATTCGTGATAACCTTTTTGGTCGATTGCAGGATATATTTCATTGTAACTTTTATCGGCAATAATATAATATTCTAATTCTCCTAAAGCTTTGAATGTGAATCCTGTATTTTTCTTAAATTCTTTATGAGCTTTTTTTAAAATATATTCCGGAGAAGATTCTAAAGGTTTTCCTTCAAAATCGTAATAGGAACACATAATATCAACGGTAGGAATTGTTTCAAATGGATTTACAAAAGCACTTGAATATCTCGGAATTACGTACAAATCACTGGAACCTGCTCCAATAAACGAAAATAAACTTGAACCGTCAACTCTTTCTCCTGTTGAAAGAATTTGGTCTAAATGTTCCAAACTATTAATTACAAAATTTAATGTTTTTAATTTTCCGTCTTCGGCTACATATCTAAAATTTAACATTTCAATTTCATTACCGATAATAAATTCAATAATATCTTGTTTTGTGAAGTCTTTACAAGGTTTCTGTAAAAATTTTTCAATTGTGTGAGGATTTAATTCGTATTGATTATTTTTCATATAATTATTTTTTTACTATTTTTTATTAAAATTTTAGTAAAATTATAAATATAATTTGAATTTTCAAAAAAAAACTTCATAAATATTTAGTTCTTTATACAAAAATGTGCAAAAAAAATCGTAATTTTGTGAAAATTTATTAATTAAGTATGTACAGAACTCATAATTGTGGAGAATTACGTAAAGAAAATATAGATCAAAATGTTACGCTTTGTGGCTGGGTACAATTGAAAAGAGACAAAGGAGGAATGATTTGGATAGACCTTAGAGATAGATATGGAATCACACAACTTGCTATCGAAGAAACAAAATCGTCTGAAAAAATTATTGAAATTGTAAATAAAATTGGCAGAGAATTTGTAATTCAAGTTGTCGGCAAAGTCATTGAAAGATATAGTAAAAATGAAAAAATTCTTACTGGCGATGTAGAATTAGAAGTAGCAAATATTAAAATATTGAGTGAATCTGAAATTCCTCCTTTCACTATTATTGACAATTCTGATGGTGGCGATGAACTTCGTATGAAATATCGTTATTTGGATATTCGTAGAAATCCGGTAAAAAATGCTTTAATTATTCGTCATAAAATTGCTCAAGAAGTTCGTAAATATTTGAGTAACAACGATTTTATTGAAGTCGAAACTCCTTGTTTGGTAAAATCCACTCCTGAAGGAGCGAGAGATTTTGTTGTTCCTTCACGAATGAATCAAGGTGAATTTTATGCTCTTCCTCAGTCGCCTCAGCAATATAAACAATTACTGATGATTGCCGGAATGGATAGATATTTTCAGATTGTAAAATGTTTTAGAGATGAAGATTTACGTGCCGATCGCCAGCCGGAATTTACTCAAATTGATTGTGAAATGTCTTTTGTCGAACAAAATGATATTCTCGAAATGTTTGAAGGTTTTATAAAATTTCTTTTTAAATCTGTAAAAAATATTGATTTTGTAGAGAAATTTCCAAGAATTTCTTATAAAGATGCAATGGAAAAATACGGAAATGATAAACCTGATATTCGTTTTGGAATGATTATCAATAATTTAAGTGATACTGTTAAAGGTCATAATTTTTCAGTTTTTGATAATGCGGAATATATTGGTGGAATTTGTTTGGAAAATGCTTCTGAATATTCCCGTAAACAAATTGACGAATTAACAGAATTTATTAAAACTCCTCAGATTGGTGCTCAAGGATTGGTTTATTGTAAATATAATCAAGATGGAACTTTAAAATCAAGTATTGATAAATTCTTTGATGAAAATTCATTACAAGAAATTGCAAAATTGATGAATGCTAAAAAAGGCGATTTGATGCTGATTTTGGCAGGAAATAAAAAACGTACTTTACATGGACTTAGTGAATTAAGATTAAAATTAGCAAATGAATTAGGTTTACGTCCGAAAGATACATTTGCTCCGCTGTGGGTTGTTGAATTTCCGCTTTTGGAATGGGACGAAGAAACAAATCGCTATTATGCTATGCACCATCCGTTTACAGCTCCTTTTGAAGAAGATATTCCGCTATTTGATACAAATGCGGGAGAAATTCGTGCCAATGCTTATGATATGGTAATAAATGGTGTTGAAGTAGGAGGGGGCTCTCTCAGAATTTTTGACAGAGAACTTCAAGCACAAATGTTTAAAAATTTGGGATTTACGAAAGAAGAAACAGAACGTCAGTTTGGATTTCTAATGAACGCTTTTAAATTTGGAGCACCACCTCACGGAGGAATAGCTTTTGGTTTTGACCGTTTGTGTTCACTTTTTGGAGGAGCCGATTCTATTCGTGATTATATTGCTTTTCCGAAAAATAATTCCGGTAGAGATACAATGTCGGAAAGTCCTTCTGAATTATCAGATATGCAACTAAATGAATTAGGTTTAATTGTTAAAAAATAATTTATTAAATTTTAATGGACGATTACGAAAAAATAGATTTTAACAGCATAAATAATTCCGAACAAGAATTAGAGAAAGTATTGCGTCCATTAGAATTTAGCGATTTTAGCGGGCAAGATAACATTGTTGAAAATTTACGAATTTTTGTTCAGGCTGCAAATATGCGTAAAGAACCGCTCGACCACGTTTTGTTGCATGGACCGCCCGGACTTGGAAAAACTACCCTTGCAAATATTATTGCAAATGAACTAAATTCCGGTTTCAAAATTTCATCAGGTCCTGTTTTGGACAAACCCGGAGATTTAGCCGGACTTCTTACAAGTCTTGATAAAAATGATATTTTATTTATAGATGAAATTCACCGCTTAAATCCGGTTGTTGAAGAATATTTATATTCGGCAATGGAGGATTTTCGTATTGATATTATGATAGACAAAGGTCCGGCAGCCAGAAGCGTGCAAATTCCTCTTGAACCTTTTACTTTAATAGGTGCAACAACTCGTTCAGGATTGCTAACCAGTCCTTTACGTGCTCGTTTTGGTATTAATTGTCATTTAGAATATTATACTGCCGATATTTTGAGCAAAATAATTGTTCGTTCTGCTTCGATTTTGAAAGTTCCAATTGATAAAGAGGCTGCAAATGAAATTTCAAGAAGAAGTAGGGGAACTCCACGTATTGCCAATGCACTTTTACGAAGAGTTCGCGATTTTGCACAAGTTCTCGGTACAGGAAAAATAGACCTCAAAATTTCTTTACACTCTCTCGAAGCCTTAAATATCGACAAACTTGGTCTTGATGAAATGGATAATAAAATTCTTACTACTATCGCCATTAAATTTAATGGAGGTCCGGTTGGACTAAAAACTATTGCTACGGCAATCGGCGAAGATGAAGGTACTATAGAAGAAGTTTACGAACCTTTTTTAATTATGGAAGGTTTTATCAAAAGGACTCCTCGTGGACGTGAAGCTACGCCAAAAACTTTTTCCCATTTGAATATTAAAATGCCATTATCTCGAAATGATACTCCTTCTTTATTTGATGATTTTTGAAACGATTCTACCGGACTAACAAACATTCAATAAAAATAATTTCTTAAAAAAAATATTTGAAATATGTAAAAATAATTGTAATTTTGCAATTGAAAATAAAAAAAAGATATGATATAAAAAAATAAGCGTAGTTAATACACACAAAATAATACATATAAAATAGCGTTTTGCTATTCTTGCTTTTCGAAATGTGAGAAGTTTCAAAAATAATAACAAGAATAAGTATAAATGTCGCAGAAATGCGGATTTACTTATTTGTTATTATAGGTAATTCTCACAACCTCGAAAAGCGGATATTTAAGTCCGCTTTTTTATTGTTTATTTTTGAAAAAAATCAGACGACAGCAAGACTGCCACAAACCAACCTGCCAAAAGGTAGGAATATAAAAACAGAATCGCAACTGTTCCCCAAAAAATGCGGAGTGAAACTGCAAAAACACTTAAAAATAATGCAAGGAGAACAAAATCTCTTGATGGCAATACCTACAAAGCCGTTAGAGTAGGAAAAAAATAAAAAACCGACGGGTCGATGGGATAATAACCGACACAAATTGTAATGAAGAAATTCATGTTTATTTTAGTAGCAATACTTACAATTGTTGGTATTGCTATATTGTTTAGTTCTTTTGCGACAAAAGATGATGGTAAATCAGATTCGCCATGTAGTGATTGCACTTGTAGCTGCGGAGGAGAGTTATATTATTCGACACAAGCATATCAATATGAAAAACAATGCTACGCTTGTGGTGGTTATGGTTACCTGAATACAAGTGAATGGGTAAGTTGCAATTCTTGCGAGGGAACAGGGAAACAAAAATGTAAAAATTGTGGAAATGGGACAACGTATTACGACTATTGGAACTGTTGTCCAAATTGTAAATCTTGTGGCGGTAATAAAGGTAGAAATGAAATGGGTCATTGGCAGACAAAAAATGGAAAGTGTAGGTCATGTGGGGGAGATGGAATAGAATTGGTATGGCAAAGTGGCTGTAAATGTAGGAAATGCGGGCAAGGATACACAGGTTGTAATAATTAATCCTATCTTATGCAATGTTTGGGCGGATTTGCAATTCGCCTGAACTGTTTTTTATCTGTCCTGTTTCAGTACATCATGCCAAATAGCCACAATGGAATTTTGTTTTTATGCCCAACTTCGATGTCATCGGCTACAACAAAACTGTTTGGAATATCTTTTATCTGGTCAAACGTTTTCTTTTTCCCTCCGACTTCAAAAGTATATTTATCTACAACAAAATCGCCTTGCTTAGCAAGTGCTACTTCCGAAATTGCATTCAATTGATTTACAAAAAATGTTTCTCTCGCATTGCCAATATTTGCATTATCTCCAAAAATATACGATAAATTGGTATTATTTAGCAACACTTTATCAGGTTTGGTTAAATCACCGATTGTTTTATTTTTGTACGAAACCAAATTTAGTAATTTAGCACTTGACAGTAATGATAAATATTTGATTGTGAGATTCCTATTAGATTCTATTGCTGAACTTAATTCCGCAATATTTGGTGTGTATGGTACTAATGCCGACAGTACAGCCAAAAGTTTTTTAATCTTATGGCGAGAGACAAATTCGATATTTTCAACTGCAGGAATATCTATATCTATCACATTGTTTATTGCTTCTTGCAATTTAATGTCATATTTTTTCAAACCTTCTTTATAAAACAAATAATATCCATGTTTTAGATACTTCTTAAACAATGGCATAATTTTAACGCTTTCTGTAATTTGCAATGCAATATTTTGGTGATTTTCAACAATTTCTTTTAATGTAAAGACAGGAAACTCTCCAATTTTTTCAAATTTCAAATACTCTCTAAAAGATAATCCTTCGAGGGTTTCAACAACAACTCTCCTTGATAAATCCACAGACGATTTATGTATCTGCAAAAGTGAAGAGCCTGTAAAAACAATTTTTAATTTTGGAAAACTGTCGTAAATGTTCTTGATTTCTGCAGCCCAGTTAGGATAATAGTGAATTTCGTCTAAAAATAGATGTGTTCCTCCGTTCATGTAGAATTCATCTGCCAACTCAAATATTGTGTGATTTGCAAACCATGTATTGTCTATACTTGCAAAAAGAGCCTCGTCCTTATTCTCAAAAGAAGATTTTATATGTTGAAGCAACATCGTGGTTTTACCAATTCCTTTTGCCCCAATAATGGCAATACACCGCTCGTTCCAATCAATATTCGGATAAAGGTAACGGAATATTTTCGCATCGGTTTCTTGCAATAAGCGCAGATATATTTTTACTAAACTTTCCATAAAAAATATTTTTTT
>JAITXI010000056.1 GCA_031284905.1 Bacteroidales bacterium | reverse complement strand
ATATTAATAAAATTAAACGAAAAATTGATGTATGGGAGCTCTGCAAAACGAACTTAAGCCGATAACCTCTCGTTTATTTTACTGTAAATAAACACGATGTCGAATACATTGAAGAGAGGTGAGAATTTTTAAAGTGTGACAGTACACACGATTTGTAATTTTTTTACAAGAAGGTGATAATTAAAAATGGTGATAAATTTGGCATTTTGTAAAAATATAACAAAAAATAAATGCCGCAAAGAGTTTAATTATAAATTGAAAAAAAAGTTATTATGAAAAGTTCAGAAACAGAAATGAAATATAAAATGAAATATAAAATAATAGCATTATTAATAATAAGTCTATTAATATTCGTATCTTCTTGTAATAAGGGAAAAATATATAATGACATATTGATAAAAACAAGAGAGGTTGAATTTCGTAGAGATAAAAATGTCAAAGAATTTGTTATTGTTAAATTTCTTACAATAGATTCAACAAATTTAATTGTTCATCTGGATATAGATGTAAATAAGCTATATTATTATTCATTAAATTCAGGAGAGTTAGTAAAAGAGTTAAAAATTCCTTATAGGAGAAAAATTTCTGATTTTTGGTTAAATAATATGAGTTCGATTTATTTTATTCCACAATATTCCAGTCAAATATTAAAATATGATAACGACAATACAATAGACACCATAATATTTTTTACACCAAATGATTTGTTAAAATTTGATCTAGGTCATCTTTTTGAATTTTTACCTACTGTATTATCGCAACTTTATATTAAAGATTCAACTTATTATGTTACAAATACATTTCCCGAACAAGGATTTTTAGAAGAACATAGACCTTTTCTAATAATAGATAAAAATAAAATAAATACTAAAATAGGAAGATTTCCGAAAGAAATTATAATTAAAGGAAAAACTTTTTTCCCATTTAATTTGTTTCCTTCTTTTACAATAAATGAGAAGAAAAATCAAATTACTATTGTATATAATACTGATAATAATTTATATGTTTATAATGACACGGTTTTAATAAAGAAAATTTCATGTAAAAGTGCATTTGTTACAAATTTGCCTAAGCCTATTAATCAATTAAAAAATGATGAATTTAATAGTGAAAAAATTAATTTAAGAGGTTTAGAATTTGACTTTTATGCCGGCATTTATTATGATAATTATAATAATTTATATTATAGAACAGTCAAATTAAAGAATAATTCTATGAATGACTTGGAAGACTATAATTTTTCAATTATGATTCTTGACGAAAATTTTAATATTATCGGAGAGCAGTTGTTTAACGCAAAAGATTATGATTTTACTAGTTTGTTGGTAACGAAAGAAGGGGTATTGTTAAGAAAAATCGATGATTTGTCAGGAATATCAAGATATACAACTTTTAGGCTAAATTCTAAATATATTAAACAGTGAAAAAAATAAAAATTAAATTCACAATTCCGATTATTATGTTATGTTTTGTGATTTGTTCCTGCAAAAATGATAAAAAATCTGATTTATTTATAGATTATTTACAATCAAATTATAATATTGAACTTGATGATAAAAGCACAACCTTTTTAATTTATAATGAAAATTCTTGTTACAGTTGTAATAAAGAATTTATTAAATTATTGGATACAATTAACTTTTGTAATAGAAATATTTATTTGATTTATGTAGCTCATTATCCTGAAGAAATTTTGGTAAAAAAATGGGAAAAGAAATACAGTGATAAGTTTTTTATTGATAGAAGTGATTTTTTACGGCAATTAAATATTAACTTAAATGGTTCCGGAACAATTATTTTGGAAAATAAAAAAATCGTTAAAGTAGAAACTTTTATGCCGTAAAATATTTTTTTTATTAAAATAAAACATAAATTTGTAGAAAAATTTAGAGACTATGTAAAAAAATATATTAATAAAATTAAACGAAAAATTGATGTATAGGAGTTATGCAAAACGAACTTGAGGATGAAAAAATAATTAATAGTGTTGTTTTTTAAATAATTAATTGTGCTGGGAATATTTCTTATCTGTAAAGTTTCATAACTTTCAGAAATAATGTTCAATTTTATGAATTGCAGAGGCTGTAGCAAATAAAATAACTTTATCGTTTTCTTTAATTTGTGTATCACCAACGGCAATAAAACTTTTATTATTTCTTACAACTCCACCGACAATAACACCTTCAGGGAAAACAATATCTTTAATTTTATTTTTCGTTACTTTTGCATCTTTTGACGTAACAAATTCGAGAACTTCGGCATCTGTTCCGGCCAGCCAACTTATAGAAGCGACTTTGGCTTTCATTGTAAAAGTATAAATATAACTTGCCGTACTTAATTTTTTATTAATAATTTTATCAATGCCCATTTGGTTTGCTAATTCAATATAATCATTATTTTCAACTTCCGCGATAGTTTTTTTAACACCATATTTCTTTGCAAGCAAGCAAGCAAGAATATTTATCTCAGATTCGCCGGTAGTTGCCACAAAAGCATCCATGTTTTCCAAACCTTCTTCTAATAATTGATTTATATCTGTTCCGTCATGGTTAATAATCATTGAGTCTTGTAATTCTTCTTGAAGCTTATAACATTTTTCTTCATCTCTTTCAAACATTTTTACATTCAAATGAGATTGAACTAATTTTGCCGATTTTGTACCGACACGACTTCCTCCAAGAAACATTACGCTGTTTATATCTAATTTTTGTATTCCCATAAATTTCAACAAATCATTAATTTCTTGCGGATTTAAAATTACATAAGCAATATCATTAACTTCAAGAATATCAGTTCCTTTAGGAATAATAGTTTTTTCTCCACGCATAATTGCAATAAAACGATAATTTTGTTTTTTTGAAATATTTGCAATATCTATTAGTGACTTATTTTTTATTTTTGAATTTTCATCGATTTTAAGAACAAAAAGCGATAATTTTCCATCCGAAAACTCAAAAATTTCAGAAGTTCCTGTTTGTTTTAAAACACCAACAATTTCTTTGGAAGCAATATATTCCGGATAAATTAATTTATCTATACCAAGATTTATGAAAGTCAATTTATTAATAGGATTCAAAAATTCCATGTTATTAATTCTGGCAATTGTTTTTTTTGCTCCATTTTTCTTTGCCAAAATACAAGCTAATAAATTTGTTTCTTCAACACTTGTAACTGCAATAAATAAATCACAACTTGATATTTTCGCTTCCTTTAAAGTTTCAATTGAATAACATGAACCAACTATACTCAATAAATCATATTTTGAATTTATTTCTGCCAATAAATTAGAATCAACATCAATTATCGTAATATCGTGATTTTCTTTTATTAGCATTTTCGCTAAAAATTCGCCTACATCTCCTGCTCCTGCTATAATTATATTCATTATTGAAAATTTTTAACTTCTTTAAATTTTCTGTCTATTTCATTAATTATTATTATTTTTCTTTCAAAATTTACCTTGCTATTTTTGCCATTATTTACATTTCCTTCTTCATGCGATAATCTTATTGAGAGTAAAAAAGTCAAAAACAATTCAAAAATAGAATCAATATTTTCATCAACTAAAACAAAACCTTCAAAAATTATTGAATAAAAATTAAATTTTTGAATCATTAATGATTCAAAATTATAACAATAGAATTTTACATTTTTTACTAATTCATCTATAATATATAAATCTTCTTTATTATAAAATTCTATATTTTTAATGGTTTTTCTATTTTTTTTTATAATACCAAAAGCATTTCTATCATATACCGTTCTCATAAAGTTACATATCTGAAATTCTGATTTTGTTTCTTGAAAGATAATGTTAGCCCAATTTTCATTATTGTTCAAATAAGCAAAGCAACAACAAATTTCAGAAGTCAGTTTTGGTTTTAATTTGATAATTACGTAATATAAAAATATTATATAACAATAAGGATTAAGTATTTTATTAAAAATTAATGAATCTAATTTCCAATTATTATACCAATCATGAGTTTTTGTTTGTAAAAAATTAAATTCATAATTCAAAATTTTAGTGAAATTTAATAAAAAATTGGAAGGAGAGATTTCTTTATGAAGTTCTTTTTTCATGCAAACAGTTACTAAATCGTTCATAAATGCCCCTATCAACTCAATATTAGAGTTTGGATATAAAAATTGCTCTGATAAAAGAATTATTGATAAATAATCATTTTCCATCAAAGTTAATACAAAATTTGTTATAAAATTGTCATCTTTGAATTTTGTTAAAATAATATTTATTCTTTTTTGCAATAATAAATTATTAGTATTTTGTTTCAATTCTAATAATTTTTGCTCAAAAATTTTTCTATTAGAAACAATTTCTTCTAAAACAGATACAAAAATTTCATCTTCAGGGTCTTCAAGCAAATTCAAAATTGCTTGAATTTTTGATTCTGTCATATTTTATTTTTTATTTCAGAACAAGTAATAACACCATCAATTCGTTTGATAAAAGAAATTACATCTTCTATATCAATTGTGTTTTTTACATACAAAGCAATTTCTCCGACAAATTCACTTTTATCAACAGTAAAATTCAACGATTTCATATTAATATCGATTTTATCTGAAATTATTTTTGTTATTTCGAGCAGCATTCCTTTTTTATCAGAACCCAGAATTTGAATTGTTACCAAAAAATCTTTTTTGATTACCGGGATAATTTCATCCCATGTAATAGTTTTTAATTTATCGCCAAATTTTGTTGCTTGTTTAATACATTCAGGGCAATTTTTTCTATGGACAATAATTTTATTATTTTTTTCAAAAGCAATAATTTCATTCCCGATTATAGGGTTGCAACATTTCGCTATTATAAACTTTTCGATTTCTAAATTTTTAGGAATTTTTTTCAATTCTTCTTTTAAACTTTCGACAGTTATTTCTTTTAAAGCTAATTTTGAATAAAAATGGTTCAAATCTTTTGCATTAAAATGTTCTCTAATTTGTTTTAATTCTTTTGAACCGACAATCAAATTCATTTCTTCAACCATAGAATTTAAAATTGACAATCCATCAATTACAGCAGTACTATTTTCATTTTCTTTCAACCATTTACTAACAATTCTCCTAGCTTCAAGTGTTCTGACGATTCCGGAATCTTTGTTCTCTGGATTTTCTTCATCAATCCATTCTTTTTTTGGAAAACTTTTTGCAGAAGTTAAAATATCAATTTGGTCACAACTTTTTATTGTGTAAGAAAGGCTTTTAATTTGTCCATTTACACTTGCACCAATTGCATGAAATCCGATTTCCGGATGTACTTTAAAAGCAAAATCCAAAATTGTTGAGTTTTTAGGCATCAGTATCATTTTTCCTTTTGGAGAAAAAACAGGAATGGTTTTTGCGTTAATATTTTCAGCAATTGAATTTACAAATAATTCATCAGAATCTCCATTTATATCTTTATCGAAGGCTTCTTTAATAGTTTGAAAAAATGGTTCGAGAGCATCGTCTCTGTTACTTTCATTATTCACTTTATATTTCCAATGAGCTGCAACTCCATTTTCGGCACGACAATCATTTTTTTGACTTCTAATTTGAACTTCTACCCAACGCCCATCAATCATCACTGTAATATGATAAGCTGTATATCCATTTGGTTTTGGATTTAAAACCCAATCTCGTCTTCTATCGTCATTAGGTCTAAATTTGTTAGTTATTATTCCTGCAATTTGCATAGAATACAAACGGATTTGTTTGTTATAAGTTTCATCATCTAAAGATAAAAAATCAGAATCGTCAAAAACTATTCTTATTGCAAAAATATCGAAAATGTCTTTAAATAATAGTTTTTTTTTCTCTTTCTTTTTATGAATTGAATAAGCAGATTTTAGCCGTCCATATATTTCAAATTTACTATTTGCTGCTCCAAATAGTTCTTTAATTTTTTTAATTGAATTTTCAATAAACTCTTCTCGTTCTTTTTTTGTGCTATTAATTTCATCAATAATATCATAATAATCTTCTGTATCAACAATTTTAAAGGCAAGGTCTTCTAATTCCATTTTAATGAGATAAAGTCCTAAACGTTCAGCAATAGGAACATAAAAACTTAATGTTTCCGAAGCAATTTTATGTTGTTTATCAGAAATCATCGCTGTAATTGTTCTCATATTATGCAAACGGTCTGCAATTTTTATATAAACAACACGAAAATCTTCAACCATAGAAAGCAGCAAATGTCTGAAATTTTCTTGTTGTTTTGAATTTTCCGAACTTTCTTTTCGAACATTATTTTCATTAATCAAATAGCCGTCTTCAATTTTTGAAATTTTAGTCAATCCTTTTACGATAACTGCTACATCTTTACCAAATTGATTTTCAATATCTTCAATGGAGTAATCTTCATTATCTTCTACAACGTCATGTAAGAGTGCTGCCGCAATAGCTCTTGAGCCTAACAACATATCTTTTGCTACAATTTTGGCAACTGAAATCGGATGAATTATATAATCTTCGCCTGTTTTTCTTTTTTGTCCATGATGAGCTTCATAAGCTAAATAAACCGCATTTTTAATTCTATCTTTCGCAACATCATTGAAAACTCTCACACTTGAATCCAAAATTTCTTTGTATTGACTTTCTATCCACAATTTTTCCAGATTACTGATTTCTACATTTTTCATAAAATTCCCCATTTTGACTCCAAAGTTCAATATTTTTTCGGGATTTCTTGTATTTTATTAATTTTTTTTATGAACATTTAAAGTTGAAAAGTAAAAAATAGCAAAGGGGCTCACTACTCATATCTCAATACTTAATTGGACGAAAGGGGCTCATATCTCAATACTCACTAAACTCTAATTAAATCCTCCAACTTTTTTAATATCAGTTCGTTTGTTTACACACATTATTGGAATTTGTTTAAATTGTTCTAAATTTTCTACCTTTTTTATGTCTTTAATATAACTTCTATAACTATGTGTCATAATAAGAATAATATCGGCATCAATTTCTTTTGCATAAGAATACATTTCGTCTGCAAATTTTTTCCCTGAAGAAAGACTATTTATCCCATATTCAATTAATTGGTCTTCAAAATAACTTTCTACAAAATGTAAATTATTTTTTAAATCCCTAGCCTTATCTGTTTCTTTTTCTTCAGATGTAACAATATAGGCAATGCTTTTGAATAGAAAATTCAGATAATTTACCCATTGAGCTTTTATTCTTGAATTTTTTTCGCTATCTATTGGTAATAAAATATTTCGATATTCGGGATTTTTCATTGGACTTTGAACTAAAATAAAAGGAATTTTTACAAATTTTTTAACAACTTTCATTGTTTTTTTCACATTTTTAATTCCATGTGTTCCCATTACTGCAATATAGGCATCAATTTCTAATCCGTATTTATAAATTTCTTTATAAATATTACCTTTACGTACTGAAATTACAAAATCAATATCATCAAAATTCTTTTCTTTACTAATTTTCTTTACTAAATCAGATAATTTTTCTTTTGCAAAACCAATTTCTTCTGTTTTTTTAACAATGTGTAAAATATGAATAGGAAGTTTCACATTTTTACTTATCGCTACAGCATGTTCAATTGCATAATCACCAACTTCCGTAAAATCATGAGGTACTAAAATACATTTTTCCATAAGTAATATTATTTATAAACAAAATTATACAAAAATTATACAAAAATTATACAAAAAACACATGTTTTTCAATTTTTTTTTTGAAATTTCAATTAATTATTCTAAAATCCACCTTTCAGGCTTCAATTTTGGATGTTCGTTAAACGAATTTAAGAATTTAATTATCCAAAAAGCATCAAATTTAGAAAACATTCTTTTGATAAAAGCATTCTCAGTACTGCTATTATTTTTACAATTGTCAATAATTTTCAGAAACTTTATATCTTCCACAAAATTTATAATTTCTTGTGGGATTTTTTCTAAATCAATATTTTCTGTTAAATAAAAATAGCTAAACAAATTAAAAAAATCTTTAAGAATTTCAAAAAGTTTATGATTATATACTTTCAAAAAATTGTCTTTTATTATTTGATTTATTGTAGGTCCTGTTCCAAAAGGAACTCTATTTGAAATTCTTGGCGAAGGAAAAATGATTTTTTCGTCAATTTTCCCAATTTTTGTAGTTTGAGCCAATTTATGTAAAAAATAAAAATCCTCACCTGCTTGTCTACATGGCATTCCTCCTACTTTTACATACGAATTTCCCGTAATGCCAAAGCATGAACCTATTGTGTGAAAATAATAAGGAAAACCTGTTGTTTCAAGCTCCGCAGTATAATAATTCAAATATTTTTCATATAACTTACAGGCTTTTATTTCATTTTCTGAAAATAAATTATTATCATAATTATGCTGAAATCCAAATATTAATCCACCACAATTATTATTTTTTTTAAAGTTTTTTAAAATAATTTCAAAATAATTTTCTTTCACCAACGTATCTGCATCAAGCGACAAAATTATACCGTCTTTTTTATCAATTTTATTGAAATGCCTTACAGCTTCATCCATTCCTGTTTTCCGTGCATAGCCTACCCCTGCTTTCTTTTTGGGAATTTTTTCTAAAATAATATTTAACAATTTATATCCATAATAATAATTATTTTTTAATTCATTTAATTTTTTATAAATTTCTCTATTTCTGTTTACTATTTCTTCAGAAGTATTCTCTGACGAATTTATAACAACAATAACTTCAATATTAAAATTTTGCCTATTAGCATTTTTAAGTGATTCTAATGTTTGAAAAATAAATTCATCATCAAAACATGGAATCACAACAATTGCTTCTACTTCAACATTTACTTTTTCGGTAAAGAAAACAGGATTATTATTATATCTTGAAAAATAGAAATCTGCAAATGACATTTGTTTTTTTTGTAAAGATAATAAAAATTTGAATTTTTTGATTTATAAATTTTTTAAAATTATGCGAATTTAAGAAATATTTTTCTTTTTAAATAGATTTTGATAAAAATTATTTTAAATAACTTTTTTAAACCCAAAGCAGAATAAATCTTTATTTTTCTTTTATAAAAGAAAATACTAACTTTGCAGAAAAAAACATGTCATATCAATCAGTAGATAAACTTCAAAAACTTTTAGCAGACAAGGTTTTTAAACACACAAAAGATCCTAAAAAAGCTGCAGGTCGAGCTTTAGGAACTCTTGTTGAAATAATAACCTACTATCTCTTAAAAACATGGGGGTTAAATAACCAAATTTCTATTGAAAGGGGACTTGAAGAATATGGAAACCCTGATATAACTCATAATGTTGAATATTCATTACACCCAATCATTTGGCAGTCAGTTATAAAAATTGACAGCAGTAAATCGTTGACGGCAAATGTTATTTTAAAGGCATTGGAAAAGGAAGGGATTGATTTAAGCAAATTTGAGCGGAAGACAAACAATCTTTTGAAAGATGGCATTTTAAGAAATTCGTGTACAATTGCAATCTCTGAAACTTCATTTTTACTTTGCAGCATAAAAACAATTGCAAACGATTTTTTAGAACTTTATGTATTTGAGCAGTACAAAAAACCTTATACCATGTTTGAATGTAAAAGAGTGGGCGTTGAAGAAGGCATGACTAAAGGACCACAAACAATCGAAAAAGCAAAACAAGGCGCTTATGTTGCAAAAACTGCTTCCTCATTGCAAAAAATAAGAACAGAAACAGGTGAACTTCATGGAATTATATATAAAAGTGATGGAAGCTATTTAATCAAGCCATTTACAACTTTAATGGAAGAAATTATAGGCTCAGATGACAAGGAATTATTAAGAAAATTCATGTTAACGGTTGGTATTGTGAGTAATCACGGGAATTGGTTTACAGCCGAAAATCATAATAAAGAATTGAAAGTACTTGCCCAATCGTATGACTGGCTTCTTTTCTTAACCGATAAAGGACTTTCTGAATTTATTGAAAATCTGTTATTTAAACCAAAAAAAGAACACAAGTTAATACAAAGTACATTTTTATCAAGCTATGCCGAGGGGAAAAAGAAAAATCAATTTACAAAAGTCCAGATGAATTTGGAAGCCGACAGCATTTTAATGAAGTATTTCGAGGATAATTTACCAAATATTGAAAGTTGGTTCAATATTATTTCCCCAAATGGAAAGACGTTAGATACCTTAAAATCAGAACTAAGCGAATTAAAAAATAAAAATTGGAAAAATATTTTACAATGAGTGCAGGAAGGAGTATAAACACGTTAAGTCAGAGTTGGGGGACACCACACAAGTATGTGAAAGCCGTTAAAGATTTTTTCGGAGGTTTCATAGATTTAGACCCATGCTCTAACGAATATTCTGTAGTTCATGCCAATACAGAATATTTATTACCAACGCATGATGGGCTAAAAGAGTCATGGAATTATCCAACAATTTATATTAATCCCCCTTATGGAATTGACCAAGAGAGAGGAACAACAATCAAAAATTGGTTAGCAAAATGCGCTTATGCCCATAACGAATTTGGGTCGGAAATATTGGCGTTAATTCCCGTAGCTTCTAATACTTCCCATTGGAAAAAATATGTTTTTACCAAAGCAACTGCAATCTGTTTTTTATATGACACTCGATTACGCTTCTTAGAAGACGGGATTGATTCAGGAAAAGGTGCCCCTATGGCTTGCGCAATGGTTTATTGGGGAAACAAATATGAAAAATTCTTCGAAATATTTATAGAATATGGCGCTGTAGTTGATATTTCAAATCTCATTGATACAAAAATATGTTCAGACAGACTATATGCAGAATTGTTTTCTTATAATAATTAGAAAAAGAAAATATTTCTACGATACAGTTTTTTTATTATACCTTGAAAAATAGAAATCTGCAAATGACATTTGTTTTTTTTGCAAAGATAATAAAAATTTGAATTTTTGATTTATAAATTTTGGTTTGAGATTTTTTGGGTCAAAATTAATAATTTTTTATTACCTTTGCATACTCTCACAATAAAAATGACAATTTTAAACTACATATTACAACTATCAAAAAAATTAACGAATCTTTATGATATTAATGAATCTAATTCTATTGCAAAATTTTACTGTAAAGAAATATTAGAGATGTCTAATAATCAATTTATTTTAAATTACAGAAATGAAATTGCTAAATCTCAATTACAAAAACTACAAAAATTTGAAAATGAATTAATTATAGGCAAACCGATACAATATATTTTAGGTTATACTTATTTTTATGATTTAAAAATATTTGTAAATCAATCGGTTCTGATTCCTCGTCAAGAAACAGAAATTTTAGTTGATTATATTGTTAATAAGTATAAAAATAAAGAAAATTATAAAATTTTAGATATTTGTTCCGGTTCCGGATGTATTGCAATAGCATTGAAAAGAAATATTCCAAATTCTGAAGTTTGTGCGATAGATATTTCTTCTGAAGCATTAGAAATTTGTAAAAAAAATGCAAAATTTCAAAATACAGAAATAAAATTAGCAGAATACGATATTCTTTCTAACAAAAAATTCCCTTTTTCAGAAAAATTTGACATTATTATCAGTAATCCGCCTTATGTTTTAGAAAACGAGAAATCGCAAATAAAAACAAACGTATTAAATTATGAACCAGCGATTGCAATCTTTGTTGAAAATAAAAATCCATTTATTTTTTATGATAAAATTGCAGAAAAAATACAAGATATAGCAAACAAAAATTCAGAAATATTTTTTGAAATAAATGAAAAATATGCGAAGGAAATTATTGAAATAAACGAGAAAAATCAGATTTTGGATAATATCGTTTTAAAAGATTTGAATGGGAAAGATAGAGTAATTTGGGGCAGGAACAAAACGCAAGACCGCTGACGCTATCAGACACAAGAATCAAGATACAATATGATTTGCGATTTTAGATTGTACTGCAAACCACTCTATATAATGAAAAATAGATACAAGAACCAAGATAAGGAATTGCGAAGGGTAAAATAAAAGGTCTAAATTTTTTGTAATTATTTAGGTAGGTATAATGGATTGAAATATAGGTATTTATAAAATTAATTTATTTTATTTTTCGTTTTATGTAAATTATATGTATCTGATAATCAATTATTAATTTTTAAGTCAGAAAAATTAAAGAATTTTAACAAATACTGGATTATGTTGATTATTAGAAATATACGTTAGAAAAATATCACCTAAATAATTACATTTTTTTTTGGATTATTGAAATAAATATAATAATTTTGTAAAAAAAGAACAAGCAAATGATGTCCAAACAACAACATATTGATTATTGGATAAATTCCGCAAAAGATGATTGGTTTACTGTAGATATTTTATTTGCATCAAAACGATATTCTCATTGTTTATTTTTCGCACATTTGACTTTAGAAAAGATAGCAAAATCGCATTGGGTAAAAAATCATGAAGAAAACATTCCGCCCAAAATTCATAATATCGTATGGTTATTAGTAGAATTTAATATTAATTTAGGCAATGAAAAGATGAACTTCCTAACAGAATTTAATGATTTCCAATTATCAACACGCTATCCTGATTATCAAAATAATATTTTTAAGATATGTAACGACGAGTTTACTCAAAATATGTTAAAGAAAGTTAAAGAAATACGCCAATGCTTGATAGAAATGTTGTAATAAATATTGTTGAAAATTATGCCAAAGATATAGAGTCGCATGGAATTACTTTGCAACATGTGTATTTATTTGGTTCATTCGCTAAAGGAACTCAACACGAATGGTCAGATATAGATGTAGCACTTGTGTCAGACGAGTTTGTTGGATTCCCATATTTCGACAAAAAACTTTTTCCATATATCGGATTAAAAAAACCATACATAAGAATAGAAACAAAAACCTATAATACTGATTATTTTAACGAAGGCGACCCTTTTATTAACGAAATAAAGAAAACAGGAATTGAAATAATTATAAATTAATATATAAATAACGTAAAATGAAGATAATGATGAACTGAAATTTTAAATATAAAAACATATAATTTAGCGTTTAATGCTAATTTTTGCTGTATGAAATGTAGGAAGTTTCAAAAAGTTAATATGCTATGCAAAAAAGGCATAAAACGCTCGCAGAAATGCGGGCTTTTATCTTGTATAGCAGGTATTTCCTACAACCTCATATGGCAGATATTTAAGTCCGTTTTTTTTATGTAAATTTTTGAAAAATAAAAATGATGATTAGAAATATTTTAAACCCTAACTCCGCCAAAATTAGGGTGTCTATTGTGTTAATTGTTTGTGATGCAACGATTTAAGTTAAATTACAGACAACCTAATTAGGTTACTTAAATAATTTAGCTAATTTTCT
>JAITXI010000048.1 GCA_031284905.1 Bacteroidales bacterium | reverse complement strand
GAAAAAGGTAACGTTGCTATTAAAGAAGGCGTTAAACCTGAAGAAGCAAACGAAATCAAAAAGAAATTCGAAGAATCTGGTGCTAAAATTAACATTCAATAATCTAATTATTGAATTATTAAACACAAGAATAATAAGTTCACAGTTTTAAGTGTGGACTTTTTATTTTTTCAGTTCTATTTTCAACTCTTGACGAGTGGGAAATTTTTTACTTTTTTCTACTCCTTTAATGCTCTTTTTGTGAAATCTTTTTGTCGTCATAATTGAGAATATTATAAGAACCTGATTTTTTAAAAGTCCGCTAAAAATGGCTTTTTTTTATAAAAAACACTTCAAATCCACAATATTTTTTTTAAGCATTTCTCTAGGGAAAAATGCAAATAATTGAAAAATAATTCTTACTTTTTGTCGAAAAACTGGCATATATATAGTGTAAGGAGTATGAAAAAAGAGAAGACAATAAAAATAACAGAATTTGGAATGAAGCCAGAATTAGTTGGCGCTATAATAAAATACATAGCAATGATAACAGCACCAATCCCTAAACCAAATCCGAAACCGGATGGAATTCCGAAACCTAAGAAAATAACTTTAGCGGAAGTTGCTATAACTTTAGCAGGTGTTGTTAAAACTCTAGCAGGTGTTACTAAAACTTTAAATAATTTTATTTTAGAAACACGTGCGAACTTTAAACAAGTCAATGAGCGAATTGCTAATTTGGTCAAAAAGAATAACTTAAAAGAATAATACTTTTGACGCAATTTTTATAAATACAATAGATAATTCAATAAAAAGTACATAAGATTGCATAAAAGTTAGGTTTATTTTAAAAAAATATTTACAATTTGTAAATAAATCCATATAATATTAAATATGAGGATAAATAATTTTACAAAAGTATTGAGAGCGATACGAGAACAGAACAATGAAATTTTGAATGATATGGCTGTCAAGTTGAAAGTATCAGCACCTTATCTTTCTTCGATAGAAAATCAAAAAAGAAAGATACCGAGCAATTTTTTAAAAAAAATTTGCAAAGTTTATAAGCTTTCTGAAAAAAAAATTGATGAATTATATATGGCGTATGAAAATGTTAGTAATGATATTACATTGACTTTTTCAAATTTGAATTCCAATCAAAAATATACTGCATTAAGGTTTTATCGTAAATTCGAAAATGTTGATAATGATACATTAAAAAAAATAGAAAAAATTTTAAATGAAAAGAAAGGAAGTCATGACTAAAAAAATAAAGTATAGATCGTCGGGACTTTCAAATGCTGAAATAGTTAATTTAGCAAATATATTTAAATTATTATTTAAAATCGAATCTTCCGCTTCACTAGATGTTATTTGATTGCTTGAACGTGTTTTGCCTAATTTATCAAAGCGTTTTTACTTTCGAATAGGGAAAAATACAGAATTCAAAGATGGAGAATATGCATATACGGATTTGTTAGATCAACAAATAGTAATAAAAGATGACGTTTATCAAGGAGCTAGAAAAAAACATGGCTGGTGTCGCATGACTATAATGCACGAAATTTCTCACTGATTTTTATCACAATCTGACATTAGACTATTTTCTGTTAAGAAAAATGAAAAAATTAGAACTTTTGAAGATCCTGAATGGCAAGCAACCGCTTTAGCTGCTGAAATACTTTGTCCAATATCTGAAATAGAAAATATAGATAATGTTGAAGAAATATCTAAAAAATTTAATATATCAATAGAAGCGGCAAGAGTTCAAAAAGATAAACAGTTGAGAACTATGAAAAAAGAAAGGAAAATAAATTAATGGGTGGCAGAGGAACTTATTTAATAAAAGAAAGAAAGTACAATACTTTATTCACTATTGATAATATTAAAGTTATTGAATCAAATGAACCCGGTAATGTTTCTGCACCATACAATTCTATTACTCCAGAAAGAATATACGCTACAACAAAAATAATTAACGGAATTAGAGAATTAAAGACGATAACATATTATGATAATGATAGACAAATTGTAATCAGGATTGATCTTACCGCTTCACACGCTGGTCTCAAAGAACACGCTCATTATTTCAAAAATGGTGTGAAAACTTTTGCAGCATTGAATGACGAACAAAAAAAATTAGTGTCTAAAATCAGAAAGGAAATCACGGAGTATGAATTTTCCAAAAAACAAATATTCGACCTTTAATCAAGTATTAGAAGATTTAAATACCGAATTTAATAGCATCATTTTTGTGGTTAACAATATCTCGTATTTGATAATAAAACTTATGGATAATTGATATGATGAGAATCATAAAAAAACTAGCACGTGAAAGGACAATACATTTATGGTTTGTAAAACACCTATTGTGGATTTTAACAAAAATGGAATGCCGCATCATGATTTAGATTCTGCGGAAAATAAAGTTTATAGTAGTTGAATTGAATTATTTGAAAAATATAAAATTGATGGTAAGCCATTAAAAGAAGTTATAGCGGAACCCAATACTTATATTGATTGAATGGAACGTTAATGACTACTTTAACAAAAAAAGATGAAGCTAAACTTTTGCGCAAAATTACATGCGATAAAGATATTTTTGATATTCCAATCATTTCAAATCAAAATATAAATTGCGATGACACAAATTTAATAAGTTATAAGTATGTAAATAATTCTAAATTCAATAATAGAATAATTCATTTTTTTCTATTTGACAAAGTACTAGATGGAATATGAAATAATTATTCTAAAAATATAGATAAGTTAAGAGGCTTTAAAGCAGCTCTTTCCCCTGATTTTAGTACATATGTTGATATGCCACAAATGATGATAATGTTTAATGTATATAGAAATAGATTTATAGGTGCTTTTTGACAAAGCAATGGAATAAATGTTATACCGACTATTTCTTGAGCGAATTCTGACACATATTTTATCTGTTTTAGTGGCGTAGAAAAAGGAAGTATTGTTGCCATATCAACTCTAAGCGCAAAAACTAGTACAAAATTATTTATGAAAGGATACAAAGAGATGCTTAGAACTATTAAACCTAGAAAAATTATTTGTTACGGAGAATATATTGATGGTATGGACAAAGAAAATACTATATTCATTTCTTATAGAGATGCTATACCATATAAAAAAATTCCAGGAATTTTTGATTTAGAAGACATTTCGTAATGATTTTTATTCAGTGACGGAGCGCATGATGTATTATGTTAAAAATATAAATATTTCACAAAAATAATACACACTATTAAGTTAGGTTGATAAAACTGGACCAGTTCTCTTAACAATATTATAAAAGAAATTTCTATTTTTTATTTGACGGTTGGAGTTTGCATAGTTAACGGGTGCTGTTCCGCCAAGACATC
>JAITXI010000023.1 GCA_031284905.1 Bacteroidales bacterium | reverse complement strand
GTTTGCTTCATTTTGTCCTCGCTTAAACGAAACGTTCATATTTATCAGCTGAAATTGTGGCAACATCTCTGTGGAAATTTAAGGATAAGAAATAGTATAGTGATTTTCTTTTAATTTTTCAAGAGTTACATCTTTTCTTGTATAAACTCTATTTTCTCTAATTGAATCCCATTGTTCCTGAGTTTCAGGCAATATAGGAAAAAAATACACAGATAATTTTCCTGTCGGTAATTTTGAAAATATCATTTGCCAATTAGGATCACTTTCACTAACAATCACACTATTGTTCTGTCCAATTGATATATATTTGTTCAAACTCTGTGGAATTTGTATTTGTAAAACAGTATCCGGATAATGGTAATAAGGAATAAAATCATCAAGATGAAAACTGTCCCACGCATCATACCAATAATAAATTCTATTATCACTGTTATTCCGCAAAGCTAATGGTTCTCCATCAAATCTATCACAACAAGAATTAGTAAATATCACAGTAAACATACACATAAATATAATATATTTTATTATTTTTTTCATTTTTTTGAAATTTAAAGTTAATTACTATTAGGAATATTTTACTCTATTTTACGTTTAGGATATGGCCACTCTTCCCAATATCCATATAGTATTCCGTATTTGTTAGCCCAACGATTTGCTCTAATTTCAGTCCATTCTGCATTTGCAGCACTTGATATCCCAATAGTCAATAAATAAGATAGTCCATACAATTTGCTGTCGAATGTGTGACCATATTCGTGCCAATACAAGCCTTCTGCTCCATTTATCCAACCACCTTCAACATCTTCATCGAATATCCCGTCAATTTTTGCATTTATATAATTTCCAAGCGAAACTCCGCTCCATCCGTGATAATTAGTAACATTTTCCTGAATAGCAAAAGTCGCCCCACCAAAATAATCTACTCTATCAACCATTCCTGCTACATTTTTACCTTGCGTAAAATAATAACCACCAAAAGTTTGAGTTGCTTCCCAAGTAATTCTCGAAGTAAATTGCCATAACTTGGCAAAGAAGTTTTTATTTTTGTCTGTTTTAAATAATCCGTTGTTTATTCTAAAAGAATTTTTTATCATTTGTTTCGGGTCTCCGTAAATTGCTCCTAAAATTGCTAAATTTGGAATATTAGCTATTGTAGTTCCATAAGTAACGCCAGCCACCGTACCTGCCATACCGGCTAATGTTGAACCTGCTACCAAAGCCGTGGAAACTGGGTCAGCAACCATAAGCGGAACCGTTCCTGCAACTCCTATACCAACAGAACTAACAGTACCTGCTGTTAGTAAAACCGTAGAAGACAAAGCGCCACCGCCAATAAGATCTGCACCAAGTCCAATTAATAGCCAATGCCACCATTGCATTTTCTCCCCACTAGGATCCGTATATTTCAGCGGGTTGTTCAAGCAATAAGAGTACTTGTTGTAGCTTTGAGCATTAGAAGGGTCTTGTACGTAG
The DNA here is from genome assembly GCA_031284905.1 of Bacteroidales bacterium. GTDB lineage: Bacteria > Bacteroidota > Bacteroidia > Bacteroidales > ML635J-15 > Bact-19. The sequence goes on along the minus strand of JAITXI010000023.1, from coordinate 2,590 downwards.
TTATCGGGAGAGAGTACACGACCAATTATAGGGTCATACATTCTGCCGTTGGCTTCGCCGAAGTTTCTTCGCTCGACAAAATTGAAGTTTGCTTCATTTTGTCCTCGCTTAAACGAAACGTTCATGTTTATCAGCTGGAATTGTGGCAACATTTGCCTTCGGCGAGGGCTTTGCCGTTCATGTCCGGTATAAGCACGATAAATGCCCGTGAAATCGCTTATTGCCCATGTTGTCGGGTTACGGTGATTGCCCCATGGGTCGTAACTGTATGTAAATGTTTCGGTCATATTACGTGTGTTATCTTTTCTGTTTAACAAATTGCCCGTACTGTGTTCAAATTATAATCGAATATTGCAGAATTAATTACTTTACAAATATTTTCTCCATTAATTAAAAACATTTCCTCAAACTATTAAAAGGTAATATTTGGATAAATTTCAACCAATTTTTGCTCATCTTTTAGTTTTATATCATATTGTTTGTTCTTTTTTATTTGATATGTTCTTTTAAATATTCCATAAAAAGTTTTCTCATACCAAGTAATTTCACATAAATTATTAATAATAAGAATTTGTGGTATTGGGTTAGTTGCAGCTAATACATCAATATCAATTAAACTATTATGTTCAAATGTTTTATTTTCAATTGTATCATTGTTTTTATAAAGTTCGTATTCTCGACATTTGCTTACAATTTCTTCTATTTCTTTTTCAGTTGTTATTACTTTTTTATATTTATAATTTGCATGCCAAGATAGTGCAAATTGTTCTCCAAATTCTTTAAAAAACAAATATTGCAAAAATCCTCTTTCTGTCGGGTTAGGAATTACATAATTGTATGCTCTATTTATTGAATCATTCAAAAAATGATAAAAACAACTCTGTATAAAGGATTCTTTATTTTTACCTGTTACCCCGAAGATATTAACAAATTCATTTATATTTTTTTCTAAATCAAAATTTCTTTTTTTTACATATATATACGGTTTTCCATCTAAAAAATTATCAAAATAATAATAATAAAATACATATTCTTTATTTTTTAATGTTAATTCATCAAATATCTTTAAATAATATTTTATATCAAACGTTTCCATATCAATTTTATCGTTAAACATAGCTTCCCCACGTTTTATTTTTACGTCCTTTTGATAGGACTGAACTTGTTCAATAAAAGCAATGTTTTTTTCTGACATATTATTTTGCCCAATACTATTAATATAAAATAATATTGAAAGTAAGTATAAAAAATTGAGACGTTTAAAATAGAGCATTTTCATATTAAAATGTTATTTCAATATTTTTTATATTAATATCTTCTTCTTTGAATGGCATTTTATATAAGTAATTATACATATTGGTTCTATTGAAGTCATCTTCTATTAAATCATTAAGTTTTATTTTAAAGAAATATGTGCCTTTTACCAGATAAAAAGGTAATATACATATTTTTTGTTTTATTTCTTCTTTTGGACGTAAAACTACGTATTTATTTGAAAATAAACATCTTTCTACTTCTCTATCTTTGCTTTTATAAAGATTCCATTCTTTATATGTTATATCTTCCTTTTGTGGATATTTAAAACATTTTAATTGCATATTTGAACCTTCCAAATCTAATCTTCTTTGTGCATCAAAAACTAAATAAAGTTGCATCAAGCTATAAGAAACTGTTGCTGATTGTTGGTAAATCATTGAATCTTGTTCGTCATACACGTCTTCATATATTCCATAATTTGTCAAATAACATGTATGAAAATCTTTTGAATAATTATTATATTTAGTAGCACGCTCTTCTATTGTTAAAGGAGTATTTAATAAAATATCTGCAAGTATAGGTAAATAATATTCATTATTGGGAATAGGTCTTTTTAAAATTAAATTATCTGTTGATAAATTTTTATAATTTATTGTTAAATAAGGAACATTTATTAAATTATTATTACTGTCAACATTCTGAAAATAAACTTTTTCTTCTTGCCATTCAACAGATAACGAAACATCTGTTTTTTGAGATAAACAAAAAACAGGCAAAAAAAGAAATATAAAAAAAAAGAAATTTTTCATATTAAAAAGGGTATATAAATTTTGCAGTTTTAGTCCAAGAAAAATTAGTATAGTTAAAATCATTAAAATAAGTTGAAAATAATTTTGATAAATTTATAGCATCAACTTGTGTAAAACCTCCGGAATTACCCGAACCCAATGCACATTCGTAATTATATCCATGGTATTCTATTAAATCATTAAAATTAGGATTTAATTTGAGAGACTCTATTCCTGCTAAATAACAATATTGCGAAACATGAATAAATTCATGCCCCATAACAAAGAACAAACGTTTTGCACTTTCAAATGCTCGTATTGGATGAAAATAAACACTTGAATTGCCTGTATATATACCTTTTATGCTAGTTGTATAAGTTGCACCGGCTGCATTATTTGCATTCATGTCATTTAATGCATATTCTGGAACATTTTCAACAGAAAAGTTTTTAACATTTTCCATAGGAGCATCCGGATACCATGCTTTTTGAGCGTTTGATAGAAACTCGTCTGTTGCAGGCACAGCATCGCCTTCTCCAATATTT
>JAITXI010000021.1 GCA_031284905.1 Bacteroidales bacterium | reverse complement strand
AAACATCAACAATTGTCCTGAACGGTTCCATTAAATCACAAGCAAGAGCGTAGTGGTTACTAAATGATTTATGGAATAACGCAATCCTAGTATCAAGTCCAGCTTTAACTATTGCCCTAGACACTATAGAGAGTAATATTGAGTAGCCATAATTTAAAAAACTATTAATAATTTGATTATTTAGTTCCGAATCGTCGCGTCTTTTGAAATCATTTCCAAAAACAATATTAAAATATTCATTTGCTTCATAAGCTTCTCTATTTGTTTTGTCTCCCAACTCAACTTCGTTATAGAATTCATCAATTTTAGAAATATTAGATTTTGTTTGTTTTAAAAATTTTAATAATTTAATATGCGAATCGATTTTTAATTTTATTATTTTCTGTCAATTTTTTAATTTAAATTCTTCATTTCATATTATTTGTTTTTCTAAAATTTTAAGCGAATTATAATTTCCAGAAATTGGTATGATATTTGCGGTAGGAAGATGTTTGCTATCGCATAATATGGTAACTATATTTCTTTTAGCTAATTCAACCAGTAAAACTTGACTAATTAAAATTTGTTGGTTATTAATAATCAGGACATCAATATCATTTAATGGGATGGTTATTTTTATACCTTCTTTAAAGATTTGTACATTCTCTAAAAAATATTTAATTTTTCACGCATTATCTAATTCAACAATCTTATACCCCATATAATAATAAAAAAAGTCAACCTCAAAGTTTACTTTGGTTGACTGTGTGAGACATAAAGTCTAGTTTTAATCTTTGTATATCCCTAATACTCAAAGGTTAAGACTAACATAATTCAAAATTAATGCTTAACAATTAAATTATACAAGCAAAAATTAAAAAATTATTTTTATATGAAGACAAGGCGTAACTATTCAGCCATATCGCAAGAATTGGTTTTTTCTTTTGTACATACTTCGATTTTTTTTCCTATAAAACTTTCCAATATAAAATCTAAAAGATTAGACGTTTTAAAGTACTCAGTTTTAATCGCAGTCATATTTGTTATTAAGTTATTTGAACCTATGATGGAGCGAGCAGAACCCATCGATTGTTTTTTCAACTTAAAATGTCTCAGTGGTCTCTCTGCGTCATTGTTTCCAAAAGGAACATTGAAATCATGTAAAAATAAAAGGTGGTTTTCTTTGTATTTCAGCATTCTTTTTACAAGATTAACCCCATCTTTGTAATATATTTTTCTCTCATTTTCAGATAAGCCTTCGAAATATGAACCCAAATTAATAAGAGATTCTGTATATTTATCTTCGATTTCCTTTATCCGTTCCGTTGAAAATGAGTAAATTCCATTTTTGATTAAATCATTTCGTTCATGATCAATCGAACTCATAAATTTTTTAAATTCGAAAGCTAGTTCAATTTTATCCAGGATAGCAAGTCCATTCAACACTCTATTTGTATGAACATTGCATTCTGCATGTCTGCATTTTTTAAATTTGTAATAAGATATCCAATGATCGTGTATTATTGTACCAGTATAATCTTCTAAAATTCCTTTACCACAATCACCTCGATTTTCATAAATTCTAAAATAAACATATTCTCTGTAGCGAATAACAAAAATTCAAACATTTTTTCCATTTACTTTAATGGATGTTTCATCTATATTTGCAGTTGGCGAACTCAAAATATTGCTTAATATTTTTTCGTTTGAAACGCTATTTTTTTCACTAAATAATTTTGTAAAATTTACAATTGTTGAATCAGTTAAACTAATTTTTTTTCCGCTTAAGTTATAAATAGTTTCTCTTACTTTTCCGATAGAAGTGCAATTTTGAATATTCAATAGCATTGCTAACGCCTTTATGTTAAGGCCATAAACTACAGGATTCGAGATAGAAATCTCATCCTTAAAAACTTGTTCTTCTGCTTTTTTTTCAGTAGGAAAATCGTTTAAATAGAATCTGTGTTCAATAACGACCGTATTTCATTCTATATCCTGTATTTGATAGGCATAATATTTTTGTTCTTTTTCATCTTCCATTAATACACAACCCATTATGTTCATCGGTTTTTCTCCTTTGTGTGTGATAATTTTATTAGGTTTTAAAAAATCAGTTTTTCTAGTACTTCCGTGTCCAATTTGTCCGCCTGGTTTTTTTCCACTTTTTACTCTACTTCCATAAGTTCCAAGCGGTTTGGCTTTTTCCAGAACATCTCCTGATGGGCATAGAGAACTTGTCAAACTGTTGTTTTTGTTTTTTCTATCCTCGTATTTTAATTCTAACTTCAATTTTTCGATTTCTAATGTTAAAATATTAATTTCTGAACCGAGCTTAAGTTGAATCTCAAAAGAGGCTTCATTTTCTTTTTTCAATTTTAAAATTTTTTCTTCATATACACTGTTTTGTTGTGTTCTAATTTCATCAAAATTATTATTTTTTTCTCTCTCAAGTTTTAATTGAGATTTCAACTCTAAATTTTCTTTTAAAATTCTCGTATAATTTCTTTTAGCATTATTTTTTTCCGATTCATCTACCGTTAAAATTTCAACTGCTTCTTTTATATTTCCATTTAGAAAAAGAAAACATATTTGTTTTATTCTTGGAATTTTAATAGACGAAAAATTAAACATTTTTTATTTTTTATAAGCTTCTTCTACAAGTTGTTCTATTACACAAGCTTGACTTGTTTTGTTAGCTTCCGCTAATTCTATAATCATTTTTACTACCGATTCCTTTAATTTGAAATTGGCGTATTTTTTTGGTTCTTTACCTATTAAATCTGTTCGCATATCTATATTATATATCAAAAAAATATAAAAATATTGTAAAAATTCAATATTTTTAAATT
>JAITXI010000224.1 GCA_031284905.1 Bacteroidales bacterium | reverse complement strand
AATAGCAATTCTGTCGGCAAAAAATATGCTATTATTTCATTTTCCATCGCTTTTTTTGAGTACAAATTTAATAAATTTTTATTTATTTTGTTCTTATTTTTTAGATTTTATTTTTGCTTCTCCCCATAAAATACGTCTGTCCCGTAATGTCCCATATTGGTAGGCTCAATTAGTATATCTCATATTTTTTTGTCGTGTAAAATGTTTTATTTTTCCATGAAATGATACGAACACTGTTTGTACATTGCAAAACGAACTTATGAACTTTATTTTCTATAATTTTACGAGCAAAATTAAAGTTTATTTTTTATTTTTTTACCACAATATTTTATTGTTAGTATAGATTGATGAGCCCAATGTCTCGAAATACTAAAAAACAAACTATCTTTCGCAGGAAAAATAAAACGACCTCCATCTTTTCCTTCGGGGCTAATTACACAACTATATAATAATCCATCATTGTTATCTACTATTAAAATAGTAGAATCTGAAAATGTTGAAACTTGTACTTTAAAATCTGTTTTTATTGTATCTGTATGAGGATCTGAAATTGTAAACGGAGGAGAATCGTCCTCACGAAATCCAGGATATTCTATTATTACCAAACAAGTGTATTCTCCACACCATTTATATCTATAATCTTTTTTTTCTTTGTTACAAGAAAAAACAAATAAACAAGTAACAATACAAGATATTGCAATAATAATATTTTTTTTCATTTCTTTAATTTAAAATAGTTTAATAACAAGCTGTTGGCGCAAAACACACTTCTGTTCCCAATGGTACAACAAATCCGGTTTTTAATTCAAAATAATCTGTTGCTCTTAATGTTATATTTGAGTTTGGTGGGATATTTGTCGTACCTGATAATGTTATCGATTTTTTTACTGCATAATAATAAGTATTGAAATTTGGAATTTCATTTACAATTGTATTGCAATCTGTTTTTAAGTTATAGTGCGAAATTTTATCTACATACATAATTGCGGGAAAAGGAGTGTTTGCTGTAACTTTTCTTCCGGTATTACCACAACTTTCTAATTTTTCCAAAGCTAAATTTGTAACCAAATACATTGGATGTTGTATGCCCACTGTGTTATAAGAAAATGTATTTTTAATTGTTTTAGTCAAATTCCCATTAAGATACCATCGGAGTTCTCTTGGCGTCCATTCAAATGCATAAGTATTATATTGAGTAATATTTACATTTCTAACAGTATCAACAAACTGTTTCAAAAAAGAAGAATCAAAAATTGAAGTACAAGTTTTATTTGATTTATTTATCCAAACATTATTTGAATTCATTGTTGAAGCATCAAAGATACCTTCCATAATATCAATTTCGTTATACCAATTTTCAGGACAATTGAAATTCCAAAGCCAAAATGCGGGACAAAAACCTTCTCCCGCAGGTAATTTTGTAACTATTTCAAAATATCCGTATTTATATGTAGTAGTGCTACTTAAAGAACCTGAAGTATGGTGATGAACTTTTCCATAACAACAATCAATAACACTATTTGTGCAAAGAATGTTTGCAGTATTCTTTGCTGTAATCAATAATTTCCCATTATCTATTGTAATGTTCTCTGCTTTGTATAAATATGGATCTTGTCTTTTACCGTGTCCTGTGAATATTTCTTTATACCAGCGAGAATTTAATGTATTGGAATTGAAATCATCAACGAAATCTATTTCCCAATTTTTGTCGTTGGGAGGACTTTGTGAATATGACAAATTTATTACATTTACAAACAATAACAAAGCTGAAATTTTATATAAAAATTGTATTTTCATTTTTTTGTTCCTCCAAGACTTGAATATTCTCCTACAAGATAGATTTTATTTTTTATGAAAAAACCATGACTAAAGTGTCCAGTTTCAATATCTGTTATACTTCCTTCTTCATCTACTTTACAATAAAAAGAACCTAAAGTAGAATAAATAAATAAAGAGGGAGAATTTCTATCTCGAGCTTTTTCTACTTTTAAATTAGCTCCATGTTCCACGTGCTCATCTGAAGTAATATTTACCAAGTAATTTCCGCACCATTTATCTCGATAATCTTTGTATTTTTCACAAGAAAAAGAAAAGATACACATTATAACAAAAAATAATATTTTAAAACTTATTTTCATTGCTATTTTTTTATAAATTATTTTTTATTCCATTCCAAGTTCTTAAAGTTTCATGTAACGAATTTTTTTCATATATTATTAGATAAATTGAATCATTTCTAATAAACGAAGAATTTTTAACAAACCAATTCGAGGACAAATAACCTAGCGTATCTATATCTGTCCATAAATCTGGAATATGGTAAGGTATCCCAAAATGCACACCACATGGTTCTAATCCTTTTTCGACCGTTATAAAACAATTATTAGAATCAGTATAATCTTCATATTCGTCTTCGTCATCATAAGGAGGAAAATAATGACAAGAAATATTATATACACAATTATATGTTCCATACAAATTATCTCTATTAATATAAGGCTTAGGTGGTTCGTTGTAATAAACAGTAATGATATTATCAGGCAATTTATGATTTTCTTCATCATAAAGGCAAAATTTTAATATATTTTCCCCGTCATATAATTCAACGCTAAGCGTTCCGGTGTTATTATTTATTGAATAAATATATATTTCATTATTGTATATACTGAGTTCAGCATTGCCTTTTTTCAAGTCAATATTTTCTAACTTATATAAAACATTAAGATTTTTTTCTGTTAAAACAGCTCCATTTTCAGGATAAAGTATTTTTAAACTTCCTGTTATTTTATTATTATCTTTACAAAAGCAAAAAAACATCAACATACATATAAAAATTAATATTTTAGTTGCATTTTTCATAATTATATTACTATTTCGTTAATATCAATTTTTTTGTATCAATTTCTTTTCCATCAACTATCAGTGAATAAACATACATTCCAGCTTCAAGTTCTGATGCGTTTATTGTTATACTTCCTTCTCCTATATTTGTAATATCTTTGGTTAATTGCAACTGTCCTTGTAAATTAAAAATAAAAATTTTTGCTGTTACCGCGTTTTCATTAATTATATATCGTATTTTGGAACTTTCATTAAACGGGTTCGGAATATTTTGTTCTAAAAAAGAAAGCTGTTCTTGTTCTTCGTTATCAGATTTTTTTGCAGATTTTCTAATATTTGCAGTCTCACAACATTCATTTATGGTATATTGTAAATTTTCTAATTCTAATTTTAAGATTTCTATTTCTTGCTGTTGTTCTTTAATTCCTTCTACTAATAAACCTATTATATCTGTATAAGAAATTGCTTTTGTAGAGTCATACATTGTTTTTACAACTCCGGGCAAAATTTTTTCTACTTCTTGTGCGATAAATCCCAACCTTCTTTCTTTTGCTAAAGCTTCGTCTTTGAAATTATATTCTACGCCTCGCAATAATTTTATTTTATTTAATGGATTTTCAATAGTTTTTATGTTTTGTTTAAATATAGAATCAGAGCCTAAAAAATGTCCACCAATAGCCCAAGCATATCCTGCTGCACAAACATAAAATTTGTCAATGCCACTTAATCTTAAATGATACGCACAAGCTTGTGTATTATTAACTTTAGTCATTAACGCGCTGCCCCGGTCCTGTTGAACTATTTATTTCTAAACTTCCATCCGTTAATACTTTTACTTGACTAAAAGCAAAATTTGTAAAAAAAAATAAAATTACAATAAATAATACTTTTCTCATATAGTATAATTTTTTAAAATTTACTTTACAAAGATATTATATATTTTTAAATAAAACAACTTTTTTCTATTTTTAAACACTACTGACCGACAAAAAAAATAAAAAAGGCAATCCCGTTAGGAATTGCCTGAAAAGTTGTAGATTTGTTGTACCAGCAACATAAAAACAACGATGGGCAAAGATAGTATAAAAAATTTAGTCGGTCAGCCGATATTCAAACAAATAATAAAAATTATTCCGAAAGATAAATTTGATGAGTTGGTTATAGTTCATCAAAGCGACCGTTATTATAAGAGTTGTTTGTGCGTTAAAATCAGCAAGTTAGAGAAAATGCTGTTATCACAATAATCGAAAATACGCAAATGCAAATCACACAGCTACAGCAACAAATTCTTGACCTCAACCTACAAAAAACACAATAGGAAAACGACAACGAAGTTCAATTTAAAGAAAGTTTTAACGAACTCAAAAATCAAATAGCACAGTGGAAAAAACATATATCATCACTTCACCAATCGCAGTAAAAGTAACATTATACAGAGTTTTGGAGCGAAAATCAAAATGTCCGTCAGCATTTTTAATCGTATAGAATTTCATACGGTTAAAAACATTCTCACTGTGATAAAATTTACCACAAAAAAAAATTTAAAAATATTTTGGATATTAAATAAAAATGTTTTACTTTTGAGTTTTAAATAAAAAATTAATAAATAACTTAAAAAATTTAAATTATGGATACCAAAGAATGTAATGTAACAAACAATATTACGATAAGTAATAGTAATGTGTCAATAGGTAGCTGTTGCGGTGAATCAAATTTGCCCGATTGTGATAAAGATTATAGTAATAGTCCATATAATCATAAAAACTATTATGATTCATTAGGACAAATACATAATTTATTGTTAGAAGAGTGTAGAATATATACTTTGGAAAAAATTGAAAAAAATCCACCTGAAAAAATTGATTTAATGTGGTGCGTTGATGTAAGTACTTATATTCTAAGACAAAACCATTACGAGCTAAAAGAAAATGCCTTTTATGAGATTGCTAAACATATAATTGAAGATGCTAATAATTGGTTTGAAAATTACATAAATAAAGTTGAACTATTGTCGGAAAATAAAAAAATATTAATAGAATTAATACAAAATTTAAAAAAATTATCTGACGAAGAAATTGTTTATTACTATAAGTATAAAGAAACCATATTAAAATATGAAGAAATATTTTTAAATAAATTTTCATTAAAAGATAAAGAATTAATTGTTTTATTATCTGCAATGTCGATTCTGCGACATTCATTATTCTATTGGTTTTATAATATTAATGAAGAAGAAGAGACCAAAGCTAAAAAAGGAGTATGGAGGAAAGTAGTTATGGGACTTTGTGATGCTGCCGGTGCTATTGGCGGAGGAATAGCAGGAGCAGTTGCAGGTACTGCGGTATTGCCGGGGGCAGGAACAGCTTTAGGAGCTTCAGCAGGTGCTGTTACTGGTGCTATTACTGCAAGTAATGGAGCAGCAACTCTATGGGATAATTATGTAAAAAAATAATATAAAAATATTATTATGAAAAAAACAATATTAATATTATTCAGCGTTTGTATTGTCTTTGTAAGTTTTGGACAAGAAGATAATTCTTCTCAAAAAATTAAAAGAAGTTTTTATGAATTTTTTTTTAATTCGGCTTTTATTAGCAATACTGCGAAAATAGACAAATATTTTTCAAATATATATGAAGATTATAATAAAACATTTATTCCAACTGTGGGAGTAGGGTTTAATTATGGTTTTAACATTATTAGCAAATTATCATTGGGAATAGGAGGAAGCTTTTCAACCGGTGTTAGTATGTCCGATTTAAAGAAAGCAAACAAACAGCAATATAAAAAATTAGATTCTTATATTATTTCTTTGGGTATCGAATATTGTTTTTTAGATAAAGATTATTTCAATTTATTTATAAAATCCGGATTTGGTGCCGATTACACTACTTTTCGCTATAATAGACAAGCTCCATTAGACATTACTTCCTATTCTTATATAAATGGATTTATTCCTATAAATTTTACTTGGGGAATTTATTCAAAAAATAAAACAGCAGGAGCAGGAGTATTTTTACAATATAATGTTTGTGTAATAAAAGGGAAGCCGACTTATAGTGGATTAGATATTCAACCTAAAAATATACCATTTGTTGCACAAAATAATTTAGAATTTGGAGTTAAATATCGTTTTTAAATGAGTAAAAATATAATAATTTTATATTTAAAATTAAAGCGAGACTTAAAGTTTCGCTTTTTTTACTACAAAAAATAGTTAAAAATATTTTACTTTTGAATTTTTAAATAAAATTAATAAATAACCAAAAAAAGTTTAATTCATGAAAAAAAATATTATTTTATTTGATATAACAAATTCTGAATTTGAAGAAGAAAGATGTCATTACAACATCTAACTATTATTTTTATTCAAACAATATGAAAATAACATTATCTGTAAATTATAATTTATTTGCAGGCGAAAGGCAAACAAAAGATTATAAATTATAGTAAGATTTACGCAAGGAACATATATCATAAAAATCAAATCAGGTAAAATTTTTACTACAGGAAAAATTGTTAAACAATAAAATTAATTATTATGAATACATTCAAATCACGACTTATCAAAAATTCTATATTTTTTATTAGTTTATTTATTATTATTAATTTTTCTGCTTGTAAAAAAATTAAAAATGAGAATTATCACAAGCTAACTTATTATGATGTTGTAGGAACAGGATATGTATATGATGACAATAAAAAATATCATGGAATATACGAACCCCTTCGCTTTTGTGAAATAAAAGTTTACAGCTATTTAGAACCGGAAAATTATTATAGTAACCTCCCAATTGTTGAAGAATACTATACAGATGAGAGTGGATTTCTCATTATAAAATTTCCGAAAGCTACAGATAAAAGAAAGGTTAGCTATTCATTAATTAAGAAAGCCTATCACTATTATTACCCTGCAAAATATATTGAACAAATTACCGATACTGTTAAAATGGATACTTTATGGATAAATCCTTATTATTAACAATAAAAAACAATTACCTATTTTTCAAGGCTTTTTAGAAATTTCTGTTTCGATAAATACAGATGAATTTTTAGTGTTCACATTAGTATTACCCAAAGATTTACTCCATATAATGCTCAATGTGGGTTAATATCTTTATCAGTTTAATTATTCCAAGTTTTGCTGCACGTAAAATATTTATTGTTCTATTACTATTAAAGAAAAATTTTTCAATATACACATTTTTTTTGTAGCCACTGAAATACATACTATTCCAACCGGTTTTTCGGAAGTCCGCCCATAGGACATGCTATTCCACTGCTTGCAATTGAAAAATCAGTTTTTAATAAATTTTTCAGCTAATGCCGATTCTGAAATATCTACAATTAATAAATTTTAAAATTTTATTGAATCATTGTAATAATATTTGCTTTCATAATAAATAATAAATACAAAATTACGTAAAAAAATTGAAAAATTAGAAGAAAATATTATAAATTTTCGATTGAAAAAAGTAATTTTGTAAAAAGTAATTTTTTTATGAAAAATTCAAGAAAGCAACTAGTAAAAAACAAGTTCGGACAGTATTTTACGCCAAAAATGGTAGCAGATTTCATGATTGGCTTGGCTGACATTATGCCAAATTCTCGAATTTTAGAACCGTCTTGCGGGCAGGGAATCTTTCTTGATTTGTTGCAACAAAAGGAATTCAAAAATGTAACTGCTTACGAAATAGATGATGATTTGGCAAAGAAATTTCAAAATGTAAAATACGAAAGTTTTGTAACAGCAAATATCAAAGAAAAGTATGATTTAATAATAGGAAATCCCCCATATATACGTTGGAAAAACTTGGCAGACAATCTCAAACAAGAACTCGCAACCAATCCGTTATGGAATAAGTACTGTAATTCGTTGTGCGATTATCTTTACATTTTTATTATAAAATCCATTGAATTACTGAATGATAATGGGCAATTGATTTTTATTTGTCCTGAATATTGGATGAATACGACCCATTCTGTTTCTTTGCGTAATTATATGGTTGCAAACGGATTTTTTGAAGAAATTTATCATTTTAATGAAACGCCGATTTTTGATAAAGTAACCGTTTCGACAATTATTTTCAAATACATAAAAAGTAAGCAAAAGAAAGATAACATAAAAGTTGCAAAATATTATCTAAATCAAAAACTTACAGTAGAAATTTTGGATAAACTTAAAACCGGAGAACCATGTTCTGAGGCTGATTTTTTCAATGTCCCACAATTTAAGGTAAATGAGAGGTGGCTATTGCAAACCGCAGAAATTCAAAAGGAGTTGAACTCTTTCGAGAATAATTGTCGAAAAATGCAACAAACCAACACCCTTTTTGCTTTATTCGATGATGAAGAAACAAAACAAGAGTTTCATACTATTGGCGAATTTTGCGACATTGGAAATGGTTTGGTTAGTGGTTTGGACAAAGCGTTTCAAGTAAATGGCGACCCTTTGAACGAATTTGAAAAGCAGGCAATTATAAAAGTGGTAAAAGCCAAAGATTTAAGTCCATTTTACCACAATAAAATTACACCATACATATACATTCCCGAAGGATTGTCTGAAAAAGAAGTAATTGAAAAATATCCACATTTTTATAAACATTTCTTATTGTTTCGGCATGACTTAGAAAAGCGATATCAATACAATCGTTTAATCAATTTTTGGGAGTGGGTTTTTTTGCGAAATTTCAACCTATTTAGTAGCGAAAAAAAGCGGATTTTTGTTCCTTGTAAAGAACGAATTTCCAACAAAAACTATTTTCGTTTTTCATTAGTTGATGAACAAATATATCCAACACAAGATGTTACGGCAATTTTCAAAAAAGAAAAAACGAAAGAGAGTTTAGAGTATATTTTGGCATATTTGAACAATCCTTGTATTTTCGATTGGCTAAAATGCAATGGAATAGTGAAAGGAAATATCGTTGAATTTTCTGAAAAGCCGATTTCAAGTATTCCATTTCGCCCAATAAATTGGAAGAAGCCGAAAGAAATTGAATTACACGATGAAATTACTAATCTTACTTTACAATATATTGATAAAAAGGAAGATAATGTATTGAATAAAATCAATCATTCAATCAATAAACTTATAAATTTATGATAGTCAATTATACAAATTTGATAAAGAAAGTCAAAGAAACAAGTGTTCCTAAACCGCTTTCAGGCACATTGTCGGGACATGCTGCGGGCGAGCCATTCGATAAGCATGTTTACAAGGAAATCAAAAAGGAATTTCCGAAAAACACATTCCGTCAATACGAATATTTGAATGATTTATTCAGCAAAAATCCTGATGTAATCGGTTTTGAAGCAAGACAAGATTTGCTCAATTCTCCGACAGTTCTATTTTTGCTCAGTCGTGGAAAAAATGCCACAGACAGTTGGAGTATTGAAAATCCATTTGAAGAAAAACAAAACGACACTGCCGATATTTTAGTGGTAAAAAAGAATTTTTATGAATTGATAGATATTAAAACTCGCAATCTTTCAAAATCAGCTCAACCACCCAATATTATTTCGGCTTACAAATTGGCTCAATTATGTGCCAAAATGATTGATAACAATGAATTTGACAATTTCACTATCAACTATTTTGAAATTGATTGGTTGTTGGAAAAAGAAGAGTTGGTTTGTAAAGACGCGCATTTTGGTTGTCTTTTTAACGCAAATCCCGCTGATTTATACATAAATTGGGCGGCAGCAATGCAAATACAATTTCATGTTTGTGATTTAGACCAATCGTTCAAAGGCACACGTGAACAATGGGCAAAAGCGTATTTGAAACATTTTGTCACTCAAGCAAAAAAACGAGCCGACTACATGATTAAACAATTTGTAAAACCATTTGAAAAATATCTTATAAATACAAAATAAAAATATTGATGTTTTTTTTTGACTATTCGAAATAAATATGATAAAATTTTCGATTGAAAAAAGTAATTTTGTAAAAATATTAATAATGTTTGAAAACGAATCTACAATATGTGCAATTTCAACAGCTGCCGGAACCGGAGCGATTGCAATTATTCGTTTAAGTGGAACAGATTCATTTAAAATTGCAGAAAAAATAATTGTAAAAAAAGATTCTTTTTCAAAATTATCTCCTAAAAAATTATTATACAGCGAAATAGTAGATTCGGAAAATAAAATAATTGATGAAGTCTTAATCGTAAAATTTATTGCTCCACATTCTTTCACAGGAGAAAATATGGTTGAAATTTATTGTCATGGTTCTGAATTTATTCAAAATAAAATTTTAGAATCGTTAATCTATAATAGTGCAACAATTGCCAAAAGAGGTGAATTTTCACAACGAGCTTTTCTAAATGGGAAAATAGATTTATCACAGGCAGAAGCTATAGCTGATTTAATTTCTTCTTCAAATGCTACTTCTCACAAAATTGCAATAAATCAAATGCGAGGCGGTTTCAAAAACGAACTTAGTTTTTTGAGAGAAAATTTATTGAAATTTCTAACGCTTTTAGAATTAGAGCTTGATTTTAGTGAAGAAGATGTAGAATTTGCCGACCGAAAAGAGCTTTTAAATCTTGCCGAAATTATTTTAAAAAAATTAGCACAATTAAGCGATTCTTTCAAACTTGGAAATGTCTTAAAAAAAGGAATTCATGTTTCTATTGTTGGAAAAACTAACGTTGGAAAATCTTCACTCTTAAATCTTCTGCTAAATGAAGAAAAGGCAATTGTTTCAGAAATTCATGGAACAACTCGAGATGTTATTGAAGATACAAAAATAATTGATGGAATAAAATTCCGTTTTATAGATACTGCCGGAATTAGAGAGACAAAAGATGTTGTTGAAACTCTGGGAATTGAAAAAACAATTCAAAAAATTAAAGAATCAGATATTATTATTTACTTGATAGATGCGACAGAAAACTTTGAAAATATTCAGAAAAATATTACCAATTTTTTTAATGAAAATGATTTAGAATCAAAAAAATGTGTTTTTGCAATAAATAAAATTGATTTAGTTGATAATCAAAGACTTAATAATGTTCGGGAAAAACTTAATTTTAATAATAAAGCGGAATTAATATTTATTTCTGCAAAGGAGAAACAAATTGAAAATTTAACGGATTTTTTAATAAAAGTATCAAAAACATTGCAAATAAATGAATCGGAGATAATAGTTACAAATATTAGACATTATGAATCATTGTTAAAAAGTAAAAATTCGATAGAAAATGTAATTTTAGGATTAGAAAAAAATATTTCAGGAGATTTTATTTCACAAGATATACGAGAATGTTTACATTATTTGGGAGAAATAACCGGCAAAATTACAAATGATGAAATTTTGGGAAATATTTTTAAGAATTTTTGTATTGGAAAATAATTATGCCACAAATCACAAAAAAAAATATTGAAAAAATGACAGATGACGAATTAATCTGTTATTATAAACAATATAGAGATATTGATTGTGTGGGAGAATTATATAAAAGATATACCGGACTTACTTTTGCTATTTGCATGAAATATTTGAAATCAAAAGAAAAAACAGAAGAAATTGTACTCGAAATTTTTGAAGATTTAATTGAAAAACTTTTGATTCATGATATAGAAAATTTTAAAAACTGGCTTTATTCGGTTGCAAAAAATCATTGTTTGCTTAAAATACGAAGTTTTAAAAGTGAAGTAGATTTAGAAATTAATGAAAATATTTTATGAAAAACAGTCGATGAAACCGATTTTTTAGCTCAAGAATTTTTAATGAAAGAAAATAATTTGTTAAAATTGGATTTTTGTCTAAATAAACTTAAAGAAGAGCATAAAATTTGTATCGAATTATTTTATATAAAAGAAAAATCATATTTCGAGATTACAAAAATTACAGGATTTTCGCTAAATGAAGTAAAATCGTTCATTCAGAACGGAAAAAGAAATTTAAAAATTTTAATGGAGAAACATGAATAATCATTATAACATATCAGATTTACAAGAATATTTTTCCGAAGAAATATTATTAAAATTCATCAAGGAAGAATTATCGAAAGAAGATACGGAAAAAGTTGAATTTTTACTAAAAAATGACGCTTCTTTTTCTGACATGTTGGATGGATTAATGATGCTTGAAAATCCGGAAGATATTTATTTAGTAAAAGAAAATGTTGATAAAAAAATTGACACTTTTTCAAGAAACGTGAAGAAACAGCAAGAGCATAAATATAAGATAATTAGACAGATAGTAATAGTTTCGGCAATAATTTTAACTACTGTTTTTGTAATTTCTATCGTTAAAAGTTTAATAAAAATTGTAAATTCTCAAAAAGTATCTTACAATAAACAAGGACAATTAAATACAGATAAATATGATAAAATCATGTATTTATCAAAAGATAAATATTTTATAAAAGATATTGTGATACGTCCGGAAAAAGAATTAATAATTGAATCATATTTAGTTTTTGATATTGAAGAAAATAAAAACAATGACAAATCTAAAACTTTAAAAAAATTATTTGAAAAATATGATTTTATTGACGAAGAGTATTATTTAGAAAAAAATCCTGTATTTACTACAGCTCACTATGTTACAGGAACAGAAAAATATAATAGTGTTTTAAAAGGGGAACTGTCAAGAATTGAAAAGTTAAAATCATTTACAATAATACTTGAAATACCAAAAAACGGCGGAATTTCTAATATTATTTTTTATGAAAATAAAAACAATATAGAAATAACAGAAGAAATAACAAAAATAATAAAATTATTTAATCAATGGGAAGCTGCAAAATCAGGAAATATGAAAATTGATAGTAAAATTGCAATTTTGGTTAGTAGTAGATAAGTTTTTCAGTATTTTTGACTATATTAATCAAAAATTCGTTTCTAAATTCAATTCCAAAATGCTACCTGATTAATTAACGATTTTCTTTTTGGATTTCAATCTAATTATTGAATTAAGTATTAATCCTAATCCTAACAAAATCAATGGAATACTCAATATTTGACCCATATTTAGATACATTGAATTTTCAAATTCTACTTGAGTATTTTTCAAAAATTCTATAAAAAACCTGCATGAAAAGACCAAAGTTAAAAAAAGTCCTAAAAAAAGTCCTTTGGAATTGCGAAATTTTTCATTTTTATAAAGAATTAATAATAAAATCGAGATAGCCACATAACAAATTGCTTCATAAATTTGAGTTGGATGACTTGCAAAAGTATCTCCATTTTGTTTAAAAATAAAACCCCAAGGCAAATCGGTTTGATGTCCATAAATTTCTGAATTAAAAAGATTTCCTAAGCGAATGAAAGCACCTGCAAATCCGGTTGGAATTACAACTCTGTCGATTAACCAAAGAAAACTTTTTTTCTCGGAATAAAATTTCAGAATAAATAACGCAATAATAACTCCTAAAGCACCGCCATGACTTGCTAATCCTTGATAACCAATAAAATGAATTTCCGGCTGAAATTTTATCGGCAATAATATTTCTATAAAATTACTAAAATTTACAGTATAGTACGACCATTCATAAAACAAACAATGTCCGATTCTTGCACCAATTAAACCTCCAACAACCACATACATTGAAAGTTTATCCAGTTCTTTAATAGGTAAATTTTCTATTTTGTAAATTTTTTTCACAATAAAATAAGAAAGTATCAATCCGATGACAAAAAAAGTCCCATAATATCGTAATTGAAAACTACCTAACTCAAAAATTATTGGATTAACATCCCAAACAATCGAACAAATCATAATTTATTTTTTTGCAAAAGTACAACAAATATTACTATTTTTGATTTACTATTTTTGATTAAACAGGACATATTCTATATAAAATGGCAAATGGACAAAAAAGAAAACAGATTACATTACACAATATTATGTCTAAAGAATTTTTGGCTTAATAATTGTAATATCAAAGAAAAGTATTAACTTTACATAAAAATAAAAAAATGAAAAAAACATTTATAACTATCTCATTTTTAGCAATTTGTATGGCATTATTTGCTCAAGAAATCCCTCAAATCCAATTAAAAAATCTTAATGGAAAAGCTGTTAGCTCAAAAACTTTTGTTCAAAACGATGGAAAACCGGTATTAATTTGTTTTTTTGCAACTTGGTGCAAACCTTGTGTTCAAGAATTAAGTACATATAATGATTTACTTGAAAAATGGCACAAAGAAACAGGCGTAAAAATTGTTGCAATTGCTACTGATAATTCCAGAAGTGCAAATAGAGTTGCTCCATTTGTTGAATCTAAAGATTGGGATTTTGATGTTTTTCTTGATACCAACGGAGATTTCAAAAGAGCAATGAACGTTGTAAATGAACCTCATACTTTTTTAGTTGATGGTAAAGGAAAAATCGTTTGGCAACATACTTCTTACCTTCCGGGCGATGAAAAAGAAGTGTATGAAACAATTAAAAAAGTTGCTGAAGGAAAATCTTTAAAATAAATTTAATTGGCTATGTTTTAGAAAGTTGTAGAAATTATTTTTTGTTATATAGCACATCTAAATTGTTTGTACTTTTTTAAAGCCTCCATATAGTAAGTATAGCGATTTTTGCCATATCCAAAATTTGTTGAGATGATTTTTTCTAAAAATATAAACCAATTCAAATAATTTGATAAATATTATTAAGACACTCCGACAAAGCATTTTACCCACTTTTCGTAGCGACAATCAATTGAATTAACATGTTGAACATGACAAAATTTATCTTTAATGTGCTGTTTTGTTGCAATAAAAGTGTGATGTTCCAATTCTTTTTCTCCTACTCACGAAATAATTGATATAGAGAAAATCATACTAAAACGCTATCAAATTAGCAAATATTATTTTTTAAGAATCTACAATATGGCTTTATATTTATACATGCTATTGTTGAAAAATATTGTTCAACCTTACCTACTATGGTATTATCTTCTTCTATAACTTACAATCCTTCTATTAATTTCTTTTAAATCCATCGCTTTATTTTTATATCACAAAAATACA
>JAITXI010000151.1 GCA_031284905.1 Bacteroidales bacterium | reverse complement strand
TTGCGGCTGTGCTTTTGCATAAAGCTATTGGAAAACAATTAACTTGTATTTTTGTTGACAACGGACTTCTACGAAAGAATGAATTTGAATTAGTTTTAAATTCTTATAAAGGTATGGGTTTGAACGTGATAGGAGTTGATGCAAAGAATGAATTTTATACAAATTTAAAAGGAATTTCAGAACCCGAAGAAAAACGAAAAATTATAGGAAAAACTTTTATAGATATTTTTGATATTGAAGCACATAAAATTCAGAATGTCAAGTGGTTAGCGCAAGGAACTATTTATCCGGACGTTATAGAATCGATTTCAGTTAAAGGTCCTTCGTCAACAATAAAATCTCATCATAATGTTGGAGGTTTGCCAATGAAAATGGATCTTAAAATTATTGAACCTTTACGTTTATTGTTCAAAGATGAGGTTCGGAGAGTAGGTAGAACTCTGAATATGTCGGAAAATCTTTTGGGACGACATCCGTTTCCGGGTCCGGGATTGGCAATTAGAATTATAGGAGATATTACTCCCGAAAAAGTCGAAATCCTTCAAAATGTTGATGATATTTTTATTAATGGATTGAAATCAAGCGGTTTGTATGACAAAATTTGGCAAGCAGGAGCTATATTTTTGCCAATAAAATCAGTCGGAGTTATGGGAGACGAACGAACTTATGAAAATGTTGTCGCTTTACGTGCAGTAAATTCAACTGACGGAATGACAGCCGACTGGGTGCATTTACCTTACGATTTTCTTGCAAATATTTCTACTGAAATTATTAATAAAGTTAGAGGTGTAAATCGCGTTGTTTATGATATTAGTTCAAAACCACCTGCAACTATTGAATGGGAATAGTTATGATACTAAGAATTTTGGAATTTATAGAGATTATTATAAAAAAATAAACAAAAAAGTTACCGTCCTAAATAAAAACGCAACTTATTTAAATTATATCATTTTTTTTTTTGAATTATAAAGCATATTATTGCTATGAGCAAAACATCTAAACAAACACAACAAATATTCATAATTTAGTTTCCGGAAAAGTATTAATATCAGATTTTATTTTAATACCAAAATTTTATGTAAATTTGTAGCAAAAATATAAAAAATTATTTTTAACAGTTACAAAAATAATGTTAATTCTTCAAAATATTGCATATATACACCCCGACAAAGAGTTATTGTTTGACAACATAAATCTTACTGTTAATTCACAAAATAAAATTGCTTTAATTGGCAATAACGGTTCGGGAAAATCTACTCTGTTGAAAATAATGGCAGGAATTTTACAAGCTTCTGACGGAATTGTTACAACAAGTTCAAAACCATATTATATTCCACAAATTTTCGGACAGTTTAATGATTTTACTATTGCGCAAGCACTTAAAATTGAAGAAAAACTAAACGTATTAAACGAAATTCTGAACGGAAATGTTACAGAAAACAATTTAACTGTTTTAAATGATGATTGGACAATTGAAGAACGTTGTCGTGAAGCCTTGGCTTATTGGCATCTCAAGGATTTTGATTTGTCGCAATCTATGGCAAATTTGAGTGGTGGTGAAAAAACAAAAGTTTTCCTCGCAGGAATCTCAATTCATCAACCGGAGATAGTATTGTTAGATGAACCAAGTAATCATTTAGATACATTGGGAAGACAGTTGTTGTATGATTTTATCAAATCAAATTCGTGTACAATGATAATTGTAAGTCACGATAGAATTTTACTAAATCA
Source organism: Bacteroidales bacterium (assembly GCA_031284905.1). Classification (GTDB taxonomy): domain Bacteria; phylum Bacteroidota; class Bacteroidia; order Bacteroidales; family ML635J-15; genus Bact-19. Next base: position 7,409 of record JAITXI010000151.1, on the reverse strand, counting down.
ACTTACTGTAATATATGAATTAAACAAGCGAGGAATAAGCGTTTATGGAGGAAATTATGATTTTTACGCGGAACAAAAACAAATTGAAAATAATGCTTTAAATCAAGATTTAAAGAGTAAAGAAAAAGCCTTACGAAAAGCAAAAGAAATAGAGCGAGAAACAATAGAAAGAAAACAGAAATTAGAACATCGCGGGAAAAAACAGCAAAAAAAAGAAGGTACAGGAAAATCAATGACGGATAAAATGAAAAACGATGCCGAAAAAAGTGCTTCTCGTTTAAAAAACATTCACATAGAAAAAGTTGACTATATTTCGCAAAATTTGAATAATTTGAGAAAAGAATTACCTGATATGGATAAAATGAAATTTGTATTTGATAATTCTTCTTTGCACAAAGGTAAAATGCTTTTTTCAGCAATAAATATCAATCATGAATATAGCAATAATTTACTTTGGAAACAAAATTTAAGTTTTCAAATTATTAGTGGAGAACGAATTTCTTTAAAGGGATTAAACGGTTCCGGCAAAACTACATTGATAAAAATTATTTTAGGGGAAATTATCCCAAAATTTGGAATAATAAATCGAACAGAAAATAAATGCGTATATATAGACCAAGATTATTCGTTAATTAACAATCAATTAAGCGTTTATGAACAAACTCAAAGATTCAACTCTTCTGCATTACAAGAGCACGAAATAAAAATTCGGTTGAATAGATTTTTATTTTTAAAAGAATATTGGGATAAAACTTGTAACACACTCAGCGGAGGCGAAAAAATGCGCTTAATGCTTTGTTGCCTGACGATTAGCAATCAAGCTCCGGATATAATTATTTTGGACGAACCGACAAACAATCTTGATATTCAAAATATCGAAATTCTGATAGCTGCAATCAATGAATATAAAGGAACATTAATTGTGGTATCTCATGACCAATATTTTTTGGAACAAATAAATGTGATTAGGACTATTGAATTGATATAAAGGTATTTTTCTGACTAAGTATTCAAACGATACAAAGTTTCGTTTGTTTTATCCTTGTAGTTTATTCTTCTACTTTATTTTCTTCAATTTTTTCTTTCAAAGATTCTTCAATATTAGTTTTAGTCAATATTTCGTTGGTAATCAGAATATTATACCAATTCACTAATTTTTTTATATCTGACATATATACTCTCTCTTTGTCATATTCAGGGAGTACATTTTCAATAAACTTTTGTAAATCTTGATTTGATGGTTTTGCGGATAAAACTATTTCACCATTATATTTTTCAAAAATACTTTCTAAAACACTTTTTAAAGAAGCATCATCACTTGTTGTATAGATAGAAACATCTTTTAAAGTACTAATATTTGCAGAACTAAAAACCGGCATTCTTTTTTTTGTTAAAAGCGACTCCACGATAACATTGCTTTTCCCTTCTGCTTTGGAAATCAACTTGAATAAACCAGGTTGTCCTGAAATTGATAATATGTCTTCTAAATACATTTTCATAAAATTTTGTAGCCTCACCAGGAATCGAACCTGGATTTACAGTTTAGGAAACTGTCGTTCTATCCGTTGAACTATAAAGCCAATATTTAAGGTTGCAAAATTACTATTTTTTTTTAGATTTTGAAATTATTTTCAATTTCTCTTTTCCTTTTTTTTAAATTTAAACAATTTTTTTAATGATTCAAATTTTTCTAACCCCCTATTTATCGGACTTGAGTTAATATCATTAAATATTTCAATATCATAATCTACGCTCTTTTCTTCCGGAAAAATTACTATTTTAGAATTATCAGGAAAGTATTTTTCCAATTTCTGGAAAATATTATCTAACATTCCTTTATAAGAAATTGCACCTTTACGTATTGCTGTAAAAACTATTAAATCATTTGTTTTTGTTTCAATTTTCAAATCATTTATAGATTTCCAATCTTCAATATTAATAAAATTTATTTTAACATTTGTTTTTATCGAGTTAATTATCTTAATAACAGCATTTTGTGTTTTTAAAGTGCAATAATATATTAACGGTTTTTTTATTTCTTTAGCTAAAGAAATAATTTTCTGTAGCCATAACAAAAAACCGATTTCTAATTCTGAAAAAGGAAGAGAAAATATAATAATTTTATGAATAGTTTGTAAAGACTGTTGAAAATCACAAACAAACAAAGATAATTCGGTTTGTTCGGTAATTTTATCAATTGTAGAACCTAAAAATTTTTCCACAACATTTCGTGAACGCTCCCAATCTAAAACAATAATATCTGCAAATTGTTCTTTACTAACTCGAACAATTCCACCGGCAACATTTGAATCTATTGTCAAAGTAATATTTGTCTTAATTTCATAAGAATTTAGGAAATCTGCTTTTTCCTGAAGTTTATTTTTAGATTTTAAATAATTAACGTCAGAGTTTTCGTCTGCCTCTACTACCGATAACAAAGTAATCTCATGCTCTAAAGATTTATTTATTATTAAAGAAGAAAAATCTAAAATTCTTTCGGCTTGCTCAAAATTTCCAATCGGAACTAATATATGTTCTTTTTTTATAAAAATAATTTTTCGTTTTTTGCTATCAATATTTTCTTCATCTAAAACTATTTGCATAGCTGCTTTTTCTGTAACAAAAGAACTAATAATACAAGTAATTAGAATTACCAAAATTGTTGCATTTAAAATTTGTTCGTCAATTAAACCTGCACTTTTTCCAACAATTACTACTGCAAGTGTTGCGGCAGCTTTTGAAGAAATTAAACCAAAAATCAATTGTCTTTGCTTACCACTATATTTTGATATTTTTTGAATTAGAAATGCTACAATCCATTTTCCTGTAATTGCGATAGAACTTAATAATAAAGCGTATAATAATATTTCAAAATCTTGAAAAATTAATCTCAAATTAATTAACATTCCAATGCTTATTAAGAAAATCGGAATAAAAAGAGCATTGCCGACAAAATTTATCCTATTCATTAAAGTTGATGAATGAGGAATAAGATTATTCAAAACTAATCCTGCCATAAATGCTCCTATAATTGGCTCTAAACCAGCAAGTTTTGCAAGGATACCCGCAATAAATACTACAAATAGCACATAAATAAATTGTGAAAATTTTTCACTTTCCAATTTTCTGAAAAATAATCTTGAAATTGGAGGAACAACAAAAAACATTATTGATAAAAAAATTATTATTTTACCTATTAAAAACAGTAATGGAAAAAAAGAATAATCGTTATTTTGATTTCCAATTATTAATGCCAAAACTATTAATACGGCTGTATCTGTAATAATTGTAGCTCCGACTGTAATGGCAACCGCAATGTTTTTTGAAACGCCTAATTTACTTACAATTGGATATGAGACTAAAGTTTGAGTTGATAGCATAACGGAAATTAATGCACTTGACGAAAAAGAATAATCTAATAAATTATAAAAAATAAAAAAACAAATAGACGAAGGAATAATAAAAGTTAATAATCCTAAAAGAACACTTTTATATTTATGAATTTTAAATTGTGTCAAATCTAAATCTAATCCTGCAATAAACATTATATACAAAAGTCCGATTTCTGAAAAAAGTTGTATTGAAGAATCATCGTCTATTAAATCCAATCCATGTTGACCAATTAAAACCCCTGATAAAATTAAACCAATAATTCCGGGTAATTTTAACTTTTTAAAAATCAACGGAATAACAAGTATTATTAGAAGAAGTAATGCAAAAATCCACATTGAATCCTTTAATGGTATCGAAATTTCAAAAAAATCCTTCATTTTTGTTTTAGTTTCAAAATGTAAATTTAATATTATTTTTTTTATTTTCCGATTTTCTGAGTTAAATTTGTGAAAAAAAGTATGATAAAACCTTTTTTATATAAAATACTAGAATTAGAAACACATATACAGAAAGCCCACAACATTTTATTGTTGCCTCATGCAAATCCGGATGGCGATACAATTGGCTCAGTTACAGCAATGAATGAAATTCTAAAAAAATCAGGAAAAAACATTTCTATATTTGCAACTCCACAAATCCCTGATTTTCTAAAATGGTTACCGAATGCTTTAAACATTCCTGAAATTAATAATTCTAATTTGGATTTATGTAACGACAATTTATTTAAAGATTTTGATTTAATTATTGGTCTTGATTTTAATGGAATTGGCAGATTAAAAATATTTGGAAATGCATATAAAAATTCTAATGCCTATAAAATTATTATTGATCATCACCCTTATCCCGAAGAAAGTATGGCAGATTTAATTTTGTCAGAACCAAAATATTCTTCAACAGCAGAATTTGTATATGACATTTTATCTAATTCTTGTTTTAAAGATTTAATCGACAAAACAATTGCCGAATGTTTATATTGTGGAATTATGACAGATACAGGTTCATTTGCGTTTAATTCTTCAAATCCTAATACTTTTCTAGTAGTTTCAGAATTATTATCTTTTGGAATAAATAAAGATAAAATTTACAATCAAGTTTACGAAAATTTTTCTTTTAATAGAATGCGTTTTATGGGTCATGTTATGCAAAACAGAATGATAGTAATAAAGCAGCTAAAAACAGCTTATATTTACGTAACAGCCGAAGATAGACATAAATTTAGGGAACAATTTGGAGATACTGAAAATTTTGTAAATATTCCACTTTCTATAAAAGGAATTTGTTTTTCTGCATTTTTTATTGAAAGAGATAATTTTGTAAAAATCAGTTTTCGTTCAAAAGGAACATTTGCAACAAACGAATTTAGTTCCAAATATTTTAATGGTGGCGGACATATTAATGCTTCAGGTGGAGAAAGTAAAAAATCTTTATCTGAAACTATTGCTGATTTTGAAAATATTATAAATACAGATTATAAAGAAATATTACAAAAATATCAATTCTAACATGAAATATTATTATTTATTGATTTTCAGTATATTATTGCTATTTTCTTGTAAAGAAAATAATCAAAAGCTGACTCCTGTCAATAACTTTACTGTTAATAAACAAGAATTATTAGAATGGAATCAAAAATTAGTTGATATTAATACAAATTTAATAACAAAGTTAATTGAACGCAGAAAATGGAATATGAATGTTTCTGAAACAGGACTTTATTGGCAAATTGTTGAAAAAACAAACTCCGAAAAAGTTTTATCAGGAAAAGTTGTGGAATTTCGATATAATATTTATTTATTATCAGGAGAAGTGATGTATTCTTCTGAAAATGATGGAATTAGAAGTTTAAATATTGACAAAAATCAAGAAGAAGCAGGTTTAAATGAAGGGCTGAAATTAATGAGATTAGGAGAAAAAGCCAGATTTATACTTCCGCCTCATCTTGCATTTGGAGTTTCCGGAGATGGATACAAAATTCCGGCTTATGCAAGTTTAATTTATGAAGTCAAAATTATTTCAATACACGAAGAAGTTGAAAAGAAATTGAAAAATTTTGACGAAGAAGAATAAAGTTAAAAAATAAATTTGTATGTAATTAGAAAAACTCAGTATTATTATACAGGAATTTGCTTCGACATACAAATGAGGTGTATAATAATTTTTTTTAATTGAAAAGATGCTGTCGAATTAATACACTTATTACCAAACAAAAACTTTTTGACTTCCATTTTTCGTTTTCACAATATAAGTTCCTTTTTTCAAATAAATTTTCTTATTTCCTTCAATTGTGGATTGATATACTTCCTGACCGGAAACTGAATATATTAAAACATGTTTTGCTTCTTTTGTTTCGATTGAAATCCCATTTGCATGTGTTTTTATCAAAATATCTTCTTTTATTATTGAATTAATAGAAACAATATTGTTTTCATCAATATTTATTGTAACTAACAAGTTATTATATCCTGTTTGTTCTTCCCAAATATTTTTATTAGCCAAACGAATTGAAAATTTAGGATTGTTACACAAAGTTATTGCAGGGTCAGGTAAATTCAAGTAAAGTAAATAATCGCCGGAGGGTATATCTGTAGGCATATTTAAAGAAACATTGATATGAATAATAGAATCTGATTGCCAAAAACGAGGGTCATCGGTTAATTTGACTTTATAAATATAATTTGTACTTGTATTTTTAAATATTAATTCAACATCTCTTTCGTTGTATAGAGAAGCATAGCCTACGTTTTTTAGCGTAATATCTGCCGAAAAATTTCCGCCTGGTACAATTTCTGTAGTAAAATTACCTGATATTAATTCAAAACGATAACCTAAATCTTTAATCAATTCGTCTTTAACATCAGTTAAGTTGTCGTGTATTCCGTACATAAAACTACAATGCAAATAACGCATTTCTGCCATTGCAGCTTCCGGCTCAAGAACTCCAACGCCAGTTCCCGGCATTTCTCCACCAATAGGTGCATATAAACAATCTTGACTTACATAAAATTTGTCATCAATAACCGGAGACTGATATGTTCCGCAGTCGTCTCCACCTGTTAAAAAACAATCATTATGATGCCCAATTCTTGCAACATCTATTCCGGAAAAAGCTTCGTATGATTGTATCGGAGTTGTTCTTTCTACAAAGGTACGTTTAAATGCCGGCGTTCGCAATTGTATCATTCTATTAGCAGGTAAAACTTCTAATAGCTTTGTAATCAATATATTATGAGATGTTGCGTTGTTTAATCCATTATAAGAAGAATGCCATTCTCCCCAAGGTCCAATAAATCCTGCTTGAAGAACCGCAATTACATCTGAATTTTGTTGTAAAAGTGGCTCTAATTGGTCGAGATGTTGTAAAATAATTTCTAATGAGGCATCTGGTTCTGAATCTGAATTCTCCCATGTATATGCAAAACGAAGAACTACTTTAAATCCACATTCTCTGAGTGTTGCAAAATCTTCTTCTATACGTTGCAAAGCTGTAGTATGTATAAGGGTATCGCGAAAATTATTTAAATAATAACACCTGTATATTAATGAATAGTTAATATTCCTATAATCGTTTAGCCACCAATTTTCAAAATTTCCTTCCCAATTGACATCTAATAATCTGTCGTATGGTTGCACTAATCCTCTTTCCGGATTCGGAAATAATGAATCAGAATTCTCATATTCAATTGTTGTTAAACTTTTCACACCGGTTTTAACCGGTTTCTTATCAAATGGTTTTTTATTAAAACTCATACAACAAAGTATGACTAATAAAGTAATAAATATTTTTATTTGTTTCATTTTTTATTAATAATTTATTCTACAAAAATAATAAAAAAAATGAAGTTTTATAATAATAATCGATATTCATTTAAGTTTTATTTATATTATCCCGAACTCAGGTTATTATTTACTTCGATTTTTAAAAATATAACCAATTCCTAAACCAATACGCCAATACGAACCATTACTTGTTATTACAGGATAATAATAGTTTATACTGTTGTCGTTATTTAATGTTC
>JAITXI010000095.1 GCA_031284905.1 Bacteroidales bacterium | reverse complement strand
AAAACAAATAAATTTATTGAAATTAAAAATAAAACAAACAATAAAAATTTTTTCATATATTTAGTTTTAAAAATTTCTTCAAATATATTATTTTTTTTACATAAAAACAACTAAAATTTAAAAAAAATCATTTTTATAACTTGTTTATAATCAAAGATTTAATTTCGTTGTTTAAAAATAAATAATTTTACCTTTAAAAAAGTTGGAAAAAAAACATTTTTTTTGATTGACTATTAACAATTTTTGATTTACATTCGACCCACTTCGAGGTCGTAGTTTGTGGTAGAGATTCTTTTTTACAAACATTTAATTCCTACGGAGTTACCGTTCATCCAATTGCAAATTGAGAGTATTGAGATATGATAACCTTTCTCCATTTTCAATTACCTTCGGTGAGGGCTAAAGCCGTTGTTACGCTTCGCTCCACGAGGGCTGCGCCGTTCTCAATTCTCAATTCGCCCCGTTCTCATGTCTCGGTTCTTGGCTCTAACATCTCACTTGGGCATTTATCTCTTTTGAATAAGCAGAAATTATTCTTTGCATTATTTTCTCAATTTGGGTATCTGTCATAGTTTTTTCTTTGTCTTCCAAACTAAATGTCAGAGCATAAGATATTTTTCCTATTTCAATATTCTTTCCTTCATAAACATCAAAAAGATTTATTTCTTTCAAGTATTTTGGCTCTGTTTTATATGCAATTTCCGATAATTCTTTATACGTAATATTTTTGTCTATCAACAACGCTAAATCTCGTTTTACTTTTGGGAATTTTGAAACCGGTTCAAATTTTCTTTCTGTTTTCAAATGTTTTAACAATTTATCCCAATTTATTTCAGCATAAAAAACATCTTGCTGAATATCAAATTGTTTTAAAATATTTTTTGAAAGTAAACCAAATTTAATTATTTCATCATTTTTTATTTTATATTCCTGATAATATGCAAATTGACTTTTCCAAGCTAAAGTTTCAGAATTTGATGATATTTCTTTAATAAAAATATCATTTGAGATTCCTGTTTTTTTCAAAATATTTTCTACATACGATTTAAGATAATAAAAATCTGTCGGATTATCTTTCAAATTCCATGACAAAACATTTTTTTTACCTGTAATCCAAAGACTTAAAATATTATTTTCGGAATAAGCAGAAATATCTGATTCATTTTTATAATTGTCAAATTTATAAATTCTTCCAAATTCAAAAAATTTCAAATCAGAATTTCTCCTATTAATATTGTAAGCTATACTTTGCAAACCGCCATATAACAAACTCGGACGCATTACTGACAAATCATTACTCAATGGATTACACAGTTTTACAATGGTTTTATTTTCCTCATCAAAAAATTTATTACTAATTAAAGAATTACAAATTATTTCGTTAAAACCTGTATCTTCAAGATAATTTGAAACTTTTTCTAATAATTTCTGTTTATCCGGTTTCTCAATGTTATTAATATTAAAGGTGAATTTTTCCGGCTCAGATATATTATTATAACCATAAATTCTCAAAATATCTTCTACAACATCCACATAATGAGTAATATCAACTCGATAACTCGGTATTTCAAGTTCTAAAACATCACCTTGTTCCGATAATATTTTTATTTCTAATAATTTGAGAATATTTTTTATAGTTGATTTTTCCAAATTATTACCAATCAATTTATTACATTTTTCAATATCAAAATTTATTTTTTGAAGTTCTATTCTATTTGGATATTCATCAATAATTTCTGACGCAATTTCTCCATAACTTAATTCCTGAATCAAAGAAGCAGCTCGTTTTAAGGCATAAGGAGCAATATTTATATCGGCACCACGTTCAAAACGGAAAGATGAATCAGTTGAAATAGCATGATATTTTGATGTCTTTCTAACAAAAGTCGGATTGAAATATGCACTTTCCAAAAATATAGAATTTGTAGTTTCTGAAATTCCTGCATCTAAACCGCCAAAAACACCTGCAATACACATTGGTTTTTCGGAATTACAAATCATCAAATCTTTTTCTGTCAAAATTCTTTCTTTACCGTCTAATGTTGTAAATTTTGTTCCGGTTTCTACCGTTTTTACTACAATTTTATGATTTAAAATTTTATCATAGTCAAAAGCATGAAGTGGTTGTCCGGTTTCAAATAAAACAAAATTTGTAATATCTACAATATTATTAATTGGATTCAATCCTATTGCTTGTAGTCTGTTTTTCAGCCAATTAGGCGATTCGCAAATTTTAATGTCGGAAATACAAATTCCCATGTATCGTTTACAGGCTTCCGAATTTTTTATTTCAACAGAAATCGGCAATTTATTATTTCTTATTTTTAATTCGGCAATTTCCGGAAATTTATACGTACAATTTTTCAAAGCTGCCAAATCTCTTGCTACCCCGATATGACTTGCCGCATCTATCCTATTAGCAGTTAAATCAACTTCAAGCACAAAATCATTTTCAATTTGGAAAAAATCAGCTGCCGGCATTCCAATTTGCGAATTTTCAGGCAAAACTAAAATTCCATCATGACTTTTCCCTAAATTTAATTCGTCTTCCGCACAAATCATTCCTTCCGATTCGATACCTCTGATTTTTGATTTTTTTATTTCAAAACTTCCTTCATCTGTATAAATTTTTGTACCTATAGTGGCAACTACAACTTTCTGATTTACAGCAATATTTGGAGCACCACAAACAATATTTAAAATTTGTTTTTCTCCGACTTCAACCGTTGTTATATGCAATTTATCTGCATTTGGATGTTTTTCACAAGTTAAAACCTTCCCTATTACAAAACCTTGTAAACCACCTTTTACTGATGAGAATTTTTCTATACCTCCAATTTCTAACCCTAATTGAGTTAATTCTTCAGATAAAATTTCGGGAGTTTCGTCTATTTTTATATATTCTTTTAGCCAATTGTAGGAAATATTCATTTTATGATATTTTCTGCAAATTTACAATTTTTTTTTGACAAAATAAGATATTTCTGTTCTGAAACTTCAATCTATATTATTTTATTTACTAACGTTTTCTTATTGCAAATATTCGGCATGAAAAATATAATTTTAGAATCATACTACTATTTATACAAAACCGCTACCGTTCCCAGTTCCGCTGATATTATATCCAAATAAAATTAAATCAATCCTTGCTCTTTTAAAATAGCAGTTACTTGGTCGTCAGAAAATTGAGTTATCAAAACAATAGTTTCAATTGATATACCTGCTTTGTAACTGTTTATCACTACCTGAATAGCTTTCTCTCTAGCACCTTCTACTTTTCCGACAACAATTCCTTCAACTTTTCCTTCTGCTTTGCCATCGGCATAGCTTGTTGAGAGAAACGCTTTCTCGGTACTGATTGAATCCCAATAATAATCATATTTTGCAAGTTCTTCGTCCGAAAATGCTCCTTTTTCACAT
>JAITXI010000078.1 GCA_031284905.1 Bacteroidales bacterium | reverse complement strand
ATTTACCCGACATTAAAACGTTGGGAAAAAATAGCAAAAAAGGAAGTTTTATTAATATTTATAAAAGATTGTTTGTTGATAATAATATTTATTTCCAAAACCAAATAAATATTATTTTTCATATCTTAATCACCTTTTGAGAAAACCATTTCCCTTTATAAAATACTTTTACAAAATAGACACCGGTAGAAAGGTTTTGTATATTTACTTCAAAACTGTCATTTTTTGATTTTACTTTGTATCCGTAAAGATATTTTCCGGTCATATCCACAAGATAAATGTCGCTGATATCTTTTTTGCGAGTTTCGATTTTTAGCAGTTCTTCACATGGATTAGGATAAATTTTAACTAAATCGTTTATCAATATTTTTGAAAGGTCTTCAGTTGGGTTTTCGTCTGAAGGGTTGGGCACAAAACGTTCGCTTTCTGTATCATCTTTGTTTTCTTTTGCCCAAAGTTTACTTTTACAATCCGGAGTTTTACTGTATTGAGTGAGTATTCTTACATTAGCAGGGTTAAGTTTTTCCACTTCGTATTTGTCTGTTGTAGGTTTGATATGAACATTACCAACACCACTGTCGTCTGTGAGAAAAATATAAGTGCCATTAGTTGCGAGTGCGATTGTACGCATAAGATATTCACCGTCTTTTTGGATGTCGCTACAAGCAATAGGCACAATACGAATACCTTTTTGGGCAGCAAGTCGGATTTGTGTCGTTAGTCGTTCAATCACTTCAGGGTTTGTGTGAGATGGAGCGTCTAACACAATAAAAACTATCTTTGCAATGGCATCATTAGCCCAATTTTCTTTTTCAATCACTTCCTCCAAAGCCTCATCGACAGCTTCAGGATAATCTCCTCCACCGTTCGCCTGCTGGTTTTTCAAAAAATTAAGAGTTTGATTAATATCTTCGCTCAAGGAGGATTTGCGTATTATATATTCGTCTCCATGGTCGCGGTAAACAAGACTACCGATACGAAGTTGCAAATCTGTTTGACTTTGTTGTGTTTTATCTATTATATCATTAAGTTCTACTTGCAAATATTTCATTTCATCACTCATCGAACCTGTTGCGTCAATAATAAAAAACAAATCAACTTTTTTTGTAGTATTGCATTCTACATCAATTTTTGCAACGTTTATTCCTTGCGAAAAATCTTTCACAGAAATAATTTCAGAAGATTTTCCATCGTAGGAAAAAATAATTCGTAGTCCTGAAATATTGACTGATTTTTCTAAGGAAAAGAACGAATTCCATAATTCGGCTTTACCTGTGTTATCGGTTTTCGATTGCCAAAGAGTTTCTCCGGAACTGTTTATTAGTTTCACTTCAGCATTTGAAACCGGCATTCCTTTCATATTAGTTAATTGAGCTATATAGCGTTCCAAAGGACGGAATTTCCATGAATTAAGGTAACTGCTAAAAGTAGTTGTTAGAATATTTTCCCACAACTGCCATTTTGCAAAATCGTTTACTTCTCCGGCAGTAAGTGTTCCTGATTTTATTGAAGGTTCGGAAGAAAGAGTCGATGTTTTTTCAGCTGCTTCTACTTTTGAAAAAACGACATCTGCTTTCAGTTCTACAGGAGTTATAACTTTTGGCTCTATTGAAGGTATATCTGTAGTTGCATCATGACCACGCCTTTCAATAACAGTATTTCCTGAAGTAGTTTTGTCTGCCTCTATCAAAAGAATTGAGTATTCAACAACTTCTACTTCTCCCAACATTTCAACATCAGCTTTCAATTTGAAATTCTGTATTGTAATTTTTCCGGCAGGAATCTTTACATTCTGCATAACTATAATTTTATAACCCAATCCTGACACCTCAATTTCATAATCTCCGGCAGGAATTAATTTAATATTATAAAAACCATCAAAACCGGTCGTAGTACCATTCTTAATTTCACCATTTTGTTTTAATGTTACAGTTGCGTTAAAAATTTCTTCACCTGTAGTATCATCTGTAACCTGTCCGGTTAGATTACCGGTTGATTGTGCTCTCAAACCCAAAAATACTGTAACTACAATAGTTGCTAACAATAATATTTTTTTTATCATATATAGAGTTTTAATTAAGAATAGCTTATTTTTAATTAATATTGTTTATTTTTTTTAAATAATATCAATATAATTTATCAAAAGTATATCTTTTTTTAAATTAAAAAAAATATTTTTTACCACAGGACAAATTATATTTAGAAAATTAGCTTTGGCATTTCATAGTTAATCAATCTATTATGATATTATTAATTGGCATAGGATAGGCAACTACATATTGATATTTTACATTGTGTTGGGATAACAACATAATTACAAAAAAACGATATTTTTGCTTTTGAAATGATAAAGAAATCATACAACAACAATTTTTAGATTATTCAAGCGTTAATAATTAAGAAAGAGCCGAAATTATATTGTGAATTTATCAAAAACAGAATATTTTAGAATTATTAAAATTGTTTTTAGTTTTCCATTTTTACTTTTAATAAAAATTTATCAATATTGTATTTCTCCATTTACTCGTTCTTCTTGTCGGTTTGTGCCGAGTTGCTCTCAATATGGAATAGAAGCATTAAAACATTTTGGTCCGATTCGTGGCAGTATTCTAACGATTTGGAGAATAATTCGTTGTAATCCTTGGGGAAGTCATGGTTACGACCCTGTTCCTGAAAAATTTTCATTAATTAGAAAAAAACATTAATTTGCATTAACTTTGCAGAAATCTTTTATAATATGAATATTAAAAACGAAAAAACTATTAAATAAAACATCACATTATAAAAAGTAAAATATGGATAAAATCGTATCTGCTCAATTTATTATTAACGAACTTTTGTCTATTGCAAATTCTGAAAAAGCAGAAAAATTTCAATATTTTTTCAAAACAGGTAAAGGACAATATGCTGAAGGCGATATTATGCTCGGAATTCCTGTTCCGTTCACGAGAAATGTTGTGAAAAATTGTCATATCCTTCCTTTGAGCGAAATTTTAATTTTACTTGATTCGGAATATCATGAAATTCGTCTCTCCGGATTTTTATTATTAGTGAAACAATATAAAAAAGCTGACCTCATCGGGAAAAAAGAAATTTTCGATTTTTATATTGAAAATGCTCACAAAGCTAATAATTGGGACTTAGTTGACCTTACTTGCAAAGATATTATCGGATTATATTTGTCAGATAAAAAAGACAGAAATATTTTATATAAATTAGCAGAAAATAATAATCTTTGGGAACAAAGAATTTCAATAGTATCAACATGGACATTTATTAAAAATAATCAATTTGATGATACATTAGCACTTTCGGAAAAATTGATAACTCACAAACACGATTTAATACATAAAGCAATTGGTTGGATGTTAAGAGAAGTTGGTAAAAAAAACAAAACGGTTTTGGTTGATTTCCTAGAAGCTAATTACAAAAAACTTCCACGAACCGCTTTACAATATTCAATAGAACATTTTTCTCCTGAAGAAAGAGCTTATTATATAAAAAAACAAAAGGTAATTAAGTCGCAAAAAAATGTCCAAAAAAGAAAAATATTTTGAGAATTTAGACGGACTGAGGTTTTTATGTTTTCTTTCTGTGTTCTTATTTCATAGTTTTTATACAGAATTTCAATATATAAAAACAACTGATATTTATTTGTTTATTACTAAAAATATATTTGGAAATGGGAATATAGGTGTTAATTTTTTCTTTGTTTTAAGTGGATTTTTAATTACTTACTTACTAATAGAAGAAAAAAAATTGAATAAAAAAATAAATATTGTAAATTTTTGGATAAGAAGAATGTTGAGAATTTGGCCACTATATTTTATGTGTGTATTTTTTGGATTTTTTTGTTTTCCACTTATCAAAGTAGCATTTGGGCAGACGACGAATGAAACAGCATCAATTGTATATTATTTGTCTTTTATCAACAATTTTGATTTTATCAAACGTGGCCTACCTGATGCTTCTATATTAGGGGTATTATGGAGTGTTGCAATAGAAGAACAATTTTATTTTATCTGGCCAATAATATTGTACTTTTTACCAATAAAAAAATATTGGATAGCTTTTTTATCAGTAATTATAACGAGCATTTTATTTAGAGCATTTAATGACACTTTTATTATGCACGAACATCATACTTTATCTTGTATTGGAGACATGGCTGTTGGTGCTTTCGGAGCATGGCTTATTTCAGAAAAAAAAATGTTTTTACAAAAATTTGAAAATTTACGCAAATATCAAATTCTAATATTATATTGTATTTTTATAGTAATTTTCTTCTTCCGAAAAGAATTACTTTTACATTATTATGGAATAAGAATTTTTGAACGTTTATTTATTTCATTAATAATAATATCAATAATACTAGAACAAAACTACGCAAAAAATTCATTTTTTAAATTAGGAAAATTTAAAATGATTTCTAAACTCGGAAAAATTAGTTATGGTTTATATTGTTTACATTTTATTGGAATTTTGGTTGCCATTAATATTACAAAAATTTTTGAAATAAATACTCATCTATGGCAAATTATTATTATAGAAACAAGCCTTGCTTTAATAATTACAATTATTATTTCAAAAATAAGTTATAAATTTTATGAAACGCCTTTTCTAAAATTAAAAAATAAATTTTCATACAAAAATAATCCCAAATTATGAAAAAACTTTTAATTCTAGCCTACGATTTTCCGCCGTATGTTTCTGTTGGAGGATTACGACCATATAGTTGGTATGAATATTTTCACGAATTTGGTATTTATCCTATTGTTGTAACTCGACAATGGGAAAATAAATACGGAAATAATTTGGATTATATTGCAGCAAGTAGAACGAATGATACAATAATAGAAAAATCAGCGACAGGAACAATAATGCGAACTCCATATAAACCAAATTTGGCAAATAAAATTTTATTGAAATACGGCGAAAATAAATTTCGGTTTTTGCGAAAACTTGTTTCCGGTTTTTATGAAATTTTTCAATGGTTTTTCAATGTAGGACCAAAAGTAAATTTATATTTTGCAGCTAAAAATTATTTGAAAAACAATAAAGTTGATTTTATTATTGCAACAGGCTCTCCGTTTATACTTTTTCGCTATGCTTCAAAATTAAGTAAAAAATTTAACATAACTTGGTATGCCGACTATAGAGACCCATGGTCGCAAAGTAAAAATAGAAGCAAAAATAAATTCTTTAAAATTTTTAATAATTGCAACGAAAAACGCATTTTAAAAAATGCTATGGCAATTACAACCGTAAGTGATTTTTTTAAAAAAAAAATAAGCGAAGATATTAAAAATAAAACATTTTTTATAGTACCAAACGGTTATGATGACAATGTTATTGAAATAGTTGAAAACATAGAGCAAAATTCAGAAATATTAAGTATTGGTTTTTCGGGGACAATTCAAAAATGGCATCCAATAGAAAATGTTATTTCAGTTTTTTCCGAATTGATTAATGCAGGTGAAAATTTTAAAATTAATTTTTATGGCATAAATATTGGCGATAAAATAGAATTATTAATTGACCAAAAATTTACTAATCTAAAAAATGTTATAAAAATTTATCCGAAATTGAAAAACGAAGATTATGTAAAAGAGGCTGTAAAAAATAATATTTTTCTACTTTTTAGCGATTATGAGTTTATAGGTACAAAAATATACGATTATTTAGCAATGAAGCGTTTAATATTGTTGTGTTTTAATAATGATACAGAAAGCAATGTGTTAAAAGAAAAATTTTATACTCTACAAAATACTGATAAAAACATTTGTAGCGATAAATTACAAGCCGAATTAATAAAAGAAACCAACAGTGGAATAGTTATAGAAAATTCAGACGATTTATATAATATTATGTGCAAATTGGAAAAAGAATTTTCTGAAAACGGAAAAATTGTTTGCAATTCAAAAAACATAGAAAATTATTCGAGAAAAAAACGAGCCGAAGATTTGGCAAAAATATTGAACTAAAAAATGGAAAAACCTCATAAAATTACAATATTATGTTTGCATAAAATTACAGACGAAATATTTCCGTCTTGGTCAGGAATGCCATTAAAAACATTTGAAAAATTATTAAAATTCGTAAATAAACATTATGAAATTGTCTTGCCGGATAAAATAGAAAATAAAAAGACAAAAAAACCATGCTTAATCTTAACTTTTGACGATGGTTTTGAAGATTTTTATATAAATGCTTTTCCTCTGTTGCAAAAATATAAAACTCCGGCAGTTTTAAATATTGTGGTTGAATCAATTATAAATGAACATCAAATTTGGACACAACGATTAAATGACATAATAGATTCTTATGAAAAAAATAAACAAATAATTGAAATTAAAACGAAAAATTTTAATTATTCAGGAATTATCACAAAAGAAACAGCAGCCCAAAAAGCACTTGACTTGTTTTTAAATTTACTACACGAAAATTTAGATTATATAAACGAAATACTATTTCAATTAGAAAACAAATTGGAAGGAAGTCCTATTAAAACTAAAATGATGTCGGTTAATCAATTAAAAGAAGTCGCCAATAGTAATTCTATTGAAATTGGAAGCCATACAATGACACATTTGAATTTAAAATCTATTCAAAATAACGATATTTTAGATTTTGAAATCACAAAATCAAAAAAAATATTAGAAGAAATAACAGCGAAAACGGTAAATATTTTTGCATATCCAAATGGAATGTATTCAGATAATGATTTAGAAATTGTTAAAAAAGCCGGATACAAATATATCCTTCTTGTAAATAATCAAAGAGCAGAATATTATCAAAACGGAGAAATAAAAATTTTAGATAGAATATTAATATATTCTAACAAGCATTATAAAAATTTATATAGACTTTTCAACTTACATAATTATATAAAACGATAACTTAAAAACTATAAAAATGATAACAATAAAAAATTATAACGGCGAAAATAATGAAATTCTTATCCGTTTCCTAAGCCAAGAATCTTTTATGGTTAATTCAAACTCTCCCAGAGATAGTACAATATCAAGCATTTTAGATTATCAAAAAAAAACAAATAATTATGGACAGCAACATGGAACAATAATGATAAATAATAAAGAAGAAATTGTTGGATTTCTAGGAAATTTGGCTTTCCCTGCAAAATATGAAAATAAAAATTTTATTGCAGTTCAAACAACTTCCGCATTTATTGATAAAAATTATCCGGGGAATTTTAAAAAATTCATTAATAGTTTCATTTTGTCAAACGAAGATACAATAAAATTTTCAATTTTACCAACTGAGAAAATTTTTTCAAGTTTTGAAAAATGCGGTTTTGTTCAAGTAAACAAACAAAGGTTTAATAAACAATACTATGTAGTAATATCCCCAAAAGAATTTTTAAATGAATTTCTTCAAAAAAAAGAAATATTAAAGTTTATTTCTAAATTTTTATTTTGGCTTATTCCTCATAATTCAGAACAAACATATAAAAATAATAATTATCATTGTAAGTTAATGCTTGATTTTAACAATGATTATAGCCAAATAGAAATGGATTACGAGAAAAGAATGTATTCTTTTTTTTCACCGGTTTGGAATAAAAATATATTAGAAAATAAATTTGGAAATAAACTTTTACCAGAAAAGAAAAATCTTAAAGAAAATGAAATATTTCATTTCTGTTGTTACAATTCGACCAATGAAATAATCGGAAGTATTGTTGTGAAAAAAATAAGGAACTTTAATCGTTTAATTATTAGCGATATTCAAACAATTTCTAACAATCAAAGCTTTATTGTAAAATCATTAATAATAGAAGTTCTTTGTTGTTTAAAAGAAATTGACTATAATTCTTTAATGTTTTATGGAATAGAAGAATATTATTCGGCAGAAATATTAAAAAATTTTAAATATTTTGTAAAAAACACAGATAAAAGAATTTACTACAAACCTAATAACAAAATTCCTCCTGAAAAAATAAATTTCGTATTTTCAGATGATGATATGAATTTTTAAAAAAATAAATTACAAACCTGATTAGTATTATTTGAAATTATTAAAATAAATTTTATCTTTGTAATAATTCATTATTTATGAAAATAGCATACTTATCTACTTTTTATCCCTTTCTCTTCAAATATTTTTTCTAACATTTTAATATTTAAAATATTTTATAAAATGAAAATAATAATTTTTTCGCCATTTTATCCATTCAAAAGAGGAGGTATTGTCAATTTTGCCTCTAATTTATTCCACCAATTAAAGAAAAATGACTCTGTTAATGTTAAAGCCATTACGTTTACTACCCTATATCCAAAATTTTTTTATCCAAAAGGCTTTTCGCAGTTATCTGATAAAAAAACAGAAGAAGACGTTGACGCAAAACCTATTTTAAGTTCTATAAACCTTTTTTCTTGCTTTAAAGCAGCAAAATATGTCAATAACGAAAAGCCTGATGTTTTAATTATTAATTATTGGTTGCCATATCTCGCTATTTCGATGGGGAAATTTATTAGATTAGTAAACAAAAACATTAAAATAATAACAATTAATCATAATATTGTTCCACACGAAAAACATTCTTTTGATAATTGTTTAAATAAATATTATTTTTACAAAAAAAACAATCTGCACATAACTCTTTCGGAGCAAGTAAAAGCCGACCTGCTTTCAATTCAGCCAAAAGCAAAAGTAAAAGTAATTTCTCATCCACTTTACGACTATGGAGAAAAATTAGATAAAAACGTTGCATTAGAAAAATTAGGAATGCCAAAGAAAAAAACTTTATTGTTTTTTGGGTTAATTCGTGATTATAAAGGGTTAGATATTTTAATAAATACTTTTTCCGAATTAGACGATTCTTATCAATTATTAATTGCCGGAGAATGCCGACAAAAGGGAAAAACACGTCTTTATAAAGATTTAATTAAAAAATCAAAAAACCAAAACATAAAGTTTGCAAATAAATTTATTGCAGACGAAGAAGTAAAATTATATTTTTCGGCAGCAGACGTTTGCGTATTGCCATACCGTGATGCTACACAAAGTGGTGTAACCGCTGTTTCGTTTCATTTTGAATTACCAATGATTGCAACAAACGTTGGCGGACTTCCCGAAATAATAAAAAATGACGAAACAGGGTTAATTGCAAAAGAACCTAACACAGAATATTTAAAAGAAACCATCATTAATTATTTTGAACATTGTAATATTGAACTATTTAAACAAAATATTAAAAAGATTAAAAAAGAACTCACTTGGGATAATTTTACAAAAAACTTGTTAGAATTTGTATGTCATTAATAAAATTTTGTATTTTAAAAAAAATAATATATGAAAAAATTTAACTTAACTATATTTGTGTTTTGGCATTTTTATTTGTTGGAATTAGCCAAAATATTACTTTGCCAAAAGCAAATGTAAAAGGCGGAATGCCTATTATGGAAGCCTTGTCGAAAAGGCAATCTTTAAGAAATTTTGATGAAAGTAAAAATTTGTCAAATCAACAATTATCAGATTTATTATGGGCTGCAAACGGCATTAACCGTCCTGAAAGTGGGAGAAAAACCGCTCCTTCGGCAGTTAATTGGTAACATATAGAAATTTTTGTTGCAACAAAAACCGGAGTTTATTTTTACAATCACGAAAAACACGAATTAGAAATCGTTCAAAGCGGAGATTTTCGTAAAGATATGGGCAAACAAGCCTTTGTGGCAGACGCTTCTGTTGTATTAATATTTATTTCAAACAGAGAAAAAGCGATTCTGAAGTTCCACTGTTTTTTTCTGCTGCTGACGTTTGTGTACTTCCTTATAAATCAGCCACTCAGAGCGGAATTATTTCTATAGCCTATCATTTTGGACTTTCAATAATCGCCACAGATGTTGGTGGATTAAAAGAAAGTGTTATAGATGGTGAAACGGGTATTATTGTTCCAAAGCCCGAAGTTGATGATATTATAACCGGAATTTATCGTTTTTTTGAACAAGGTATGTTTGAAAAATTTGCAAAAAATATTTTAACTCTTAAACAACAATTATCATGGGAAAATTTTGCACAAACAATAGTGGATTTTAGTAAATCGCTGTAAAATTTAAGACTAAACTGTATTCTATGACATTACCAAATAAAATTTAGGATATTTTTTTTCACAAGCATTAATTGTATTTTTATTTTTAAAAATGCCTGAAAAAATATAATTTTGCATATCATTATGGCAAAAATTAAACAAAATATTTTTTTATTTCTTTTTATTGGAATAATCATTGGGTTTTCTATTCCTTTTCTATTTGCTTTTGATGATACAACAAAAAATGTTGAAAAAACAAAAAAGCATTACACTAATCCAAGTAAAGTCTATTCACCATACATTCCCGATTCTGTTTTTTTTTGCGATGAAAAAGTTCCAATTGAAATTGATAATATTTACGAAGCATTAGATTATGAACTGATTATTAATATGTATAGACACTCATCAACACTTATTTATTTAAAACGTGCAAATAAATACTTTCCTGAAATTGAAAAATTTCTAGAAGAAAATAATCTTCCTGACGATATTAAATATTTATGTGTTGCTGAAAGTGGTTTAGAAAATGGAATAAGTTCATCAGGAGCTGTGGGTTTTTGGCAATTTATGAAAAAAACAGGCACAGAATTTGGTCTTACTATTAATAACGATGTTGATGAACGCTATAATACAAAATTATCAATGAATGCTGCCGGAAATTTTTTAAAACAATCTTACCGAAAATTTGGAAGTTGGAGTTTAGCTACAGCTTCTTATAATATGGGCGTTTCCGGATTACAAAAAGATATTTCAAATCAAAAAATAAATTCTTATTGGGATTTATATCTAAATAAAGAAACTTCAAGATATATTTTCAGAATTTTAGCACTGAAAATAATTATGAATAATCCTAAAATTTACGGTTATGAAATAAGTGATGACGAATTATATAAAGTTCATGAAACTTATTCTATCACAATAGATACTACGATAAACGATTTAGTTCAATTTGCTTTTGATAATAATATTAACTACAAAATATTAAAATATTATAATCCTTGGTTAATAAGCAATCAGTTAATCAACAAAGAAAAAAAAACTTACGAAATTATTCTTCCAATAAAAAAATAAATTTTAGTTTCATTTTAAAATATTTTCAAAGAATTTTAGTTTTTAATATATGAAAAAAATCATTTTATTTTTAATAATATTATTTTTTGGATTTAATATACTTGCTCAGGAATTGGATTGCAGGATTCAAATTAACTATTCATCAATTCAAGGGACATCCAATGAAAAACTCTTTCAAGCGATGCAACAATCACTATATGAGTTTATTAACAATACAAAATGGACAAATAATGTTTATTCAAAAGATGAAAAAATTGAATGTAATATTTCAATAATTGTTAGTGAACAAATTTCATCAGACGAATTTAAGGGTAGTATTCAAATAACAACTTCACGTCCTGTTTATGCCACCTCATATTTATCTCCAATGTTAAACTATCGAGACCAAGAATTTCAATTCAAATATAACGAATTTGAACCGTTAGAATTTAATCAAAACACATTCACAGATAATCTCACATCAGTATTAGCATATTATATCTACATAATTATTGGGTTCGACTATGATAGTTTTGCTCATTTTGGCGGCACTCCATATTTTCAAAAAGCAGAAAAAATTGTTCAAAATGCTCAAAGTGCACAAGAAGCCGGCTGGAAATCTTATGAAAGTACAAAAAATAGATATTGGATAACAGAAAATCTACTCGGAGAACAATATTCACAACTAAGAGAATTTAATTATACATATCATCGTCTGGGAATGGATAAATTAGCAGATAAACCTACTGAAGCAAGAGCTGCAATAGAACAAGCTGTTGAAAATTTAAGAAATGTACAACGAAGAAGAGCTAATTCTATATTAACAACTTTAATTTTAACAGTAAAAAGTGACGAAATTGTAAATATATTTTCCGACGCTTTTAGTGATGAAAAAGCCCGTGTCGCAAATATGATGAAAGAAACAGATCCTGCAAATTCGTCAAAATATGATGGTATTTTAAGAGAATCAAAAACAGAATAATTCGTATATGCTTTTATCTATTTATATCAAAAATTTTGTTTTAATTGACGAAGTTAATATTAATTTTCAAAAAGGTTTTTCTGTGATTACGGGAGAAACAGGCTCCGGAAAATCAATAATAATTGATGCTTTATCGCTCTTCTTCAAAAAAAAAGTAGAAACATCAGTAATCCGAAAAAATCAAAATAAGTGCATAATCGAAACTGCATTTGATATAAAAAAATTAAATTTAAAAAAAAATTTCATAGATTCCGAAATTGAATATTCTGATATAACAATATTCAGAAAAGAAATAAATTCAACAGGAAAATCAAGGAATTTTATTAATGATTCTGTTGTTTCTTCATCAACTTTAATTCATATTTGCGAAAATATTTTTCACATTCATTCTCAAAATGAGAATTATGCACTGTCGGATCCTGAATTTCGTTTAAAAATCATAGATTCTATCGCTAATTCTAATGGTTTATATGAAAATTATCAAGAAAATTATGAAAAATTAGAAAAATGTCGTTATGAATTATCAAAAGCAAAATCAGCTTTAGAAAAATTAAGCAAAGAAATTGAATTTAATAAATTTCAAACCGAACAATTAGGTAATGCTAAGCTAAATGATATCAATGAATTAGAGAATTTAGAAAACGAAATTTCAATTCTTGAAAATACGGAAGAAATAAAAAACAGTCTTTATATTTCAAATAATTTAATTGGAGAAAACGAATCTTCAATATTAAATTTGATAAAAGAATTAAAAATTATTTTTTCAAAAATTTCTAAAAAATATAAATCTGCAAATGACATTTTGGATAGAATAGAAATGATAAATTCAGAATTAAAAGATATAAAAGACACACTATCAAAAGAATCTGAAACAATCGAAGCTAATCCGGAACAATTAGAAATACTAAATTCGAGAATTGATTTAATTAATAATTTATTATTAAAACATCATGTAAAAAACATTTCAGAACTAAAATTAAGACATGAAGAATATATAAAAATAATTCAAACAACCGATGAGTTGGAAAATTCAATTGAAGAAATATCTGCAAAAGAAAATTTACAACTTATTGTTACGAAAAATATTGCAGAAGAATTATCAAAATTACGAAATTCATCATTTTTAGAAATAGAAACAAAAATCTGCGAAACATTAAAAGAGTTAGGCATTCAAAATGGTGTTTTTAAGATTCAAAACGAAACAAGTTCGGAATTAACAATTTATGGATACGATAATATCAATTTTTTATTCTCTGCTAATAAATTTATAGAACCGGAATTATTAGAAAAAGTAGCATCAGGAGGAGAATATTCGAGGTTAATGCTGGCATTGAATTCAATATTAGCAAATTCAATTGGAATTTCTTCAATTATTTTTGACGAAATAGATACAGGAGTTTCAGGAGAAATTGCAAATAAAATGGGAAAAATAATGAAAAAAATATCTAAGAACATTCAAGTAATAAGTGTTACACATTTACCACAAGTTGCAGCAATTGGAGATTTTCATTATAAAGTTTTCAAATACAACAATGACGAAAGTACAATTTCAGGCATAAAAAATATTGACAAAGAAGAAAGAATTACAGAAATTGCATCAATGATAAGTGGTGAAAAATTAACCCAACAAGCAATTGAAAATGCTAAGATTTTGTTAAAAAACTAAAAAATCCATTAATAGAAATTGTATAAAGGAAATATTAAACTTCTTCCGAAACAAAATTACTTTTTCCAATAAAAACTACGGCAATAAATCTCACATCAGTTCTATCTTTGAAATAGTTTGAAGTTTTATATTTCTGAAGTTGTAAAACAGCTTCTTGCTTTTTTGTTTCTATAAATTTTTTCTTTCGACTTTCTGTTTCTTTAATATATTTTAATTCAAAAACCCATTCGTGTTTTGTATTTGGAAACAAATGACTGCGTTTCAGATAAATATCGCTGTAACCTTCGCTGTTTTCCATTTCTGATATCGGAAAATAAAAATCACTTTGAAATAATATACTTAACATCAAGATTTTCAGGTCTTTCTCGTTGAAATTTATCATATCCCGATTAGATAATCGATTTAAGAAACAATCGTTTATAAACTCAAAAAATTTATATAAATTATTTTCAAATGCCATTTCTACAAACGATTCGTACATTTTCATTGAATTGTATGAAATCCCGGGATTATTCTCTAATATTAT
>JAITXI010000049.1 GCA_031284905.1 Bacteroidales bacterium | reverse complement strand
TGAGTTTGTTGTTCCTAAGTCTATTCCTATAATTACATTCTTTGCCATAATATTTTACCTCTTTACAAGTATATTATATACAAAATTAGCAATCTGTGGGGTAGAGTGCTAATATTTTTAAGTTTATATATAACATCAGAGCAAGAGAACATATATCACTTATAATAATAAGATGGATAAACAACAAGCAAAAGAAACACTAATTAGACTACAAAAACGGTTAATAATAAACGAAACTAATGCTCAGTCTTTTTATACAAAATTTAGTGATTCTTCTAGAAAAATGAAAGATTTATATAAATTAGGAGATAATGTTTTAATGCAATTATTTCAAAAGTCTGCAGCTTCTTTTAGACTGGACGAAAGTATAATTTCGAAATTAAGTAAACTTTATTTAGAAAATGAGAGTCAAATAAAAGAAACCGGAATAGATAGTTTACAAATTGGATGACCATATATTACCGGAATAATAAAAGATGAACATTCCGATAAACTGCCAAATCTTTTTAGAGCTCCGCTTTTGTTATGAAAAGTTACAATTATAAAGAATAGTAATACATCATTTGAATTATTGTTGGATACGGATGAATGAAAAAAACCGCTCCCTCAATTTAATATAGGTTTATTATCGAGAATTTCTGTGATCAATAAAAAGAGTATTGATACTAATTCTATAAATATAGATACGAGTGATGCGGGATGAATAAAAAAAGTTATTAAAGAATATCAAAATGCTGGGCTCAATTTTGAAGATATTGATGTAATAGAAAACATAATGAAAAATTTTAAAAATTCTCCATTTTCTGATGCGTCCGCTAAAAAAACTGAAATTCTGCCAAATGTTAGTGATATTGTTGCAACTGTAAGTGACAAGTGTGTGCTTGGATTGTTTTCATTTAACAACATTTCATTATATAAAGCTTATGAAAAAATGATTAGTACAGACAATGGAATAGAATTTTATAAAAATTTATCAAATCGTTACTCAAATGAAATGGCGGAACAAGCGGATTTTAAAGAGGAAAACATATACCAAATTGATAAGTTAGATTATTCTCAGAAACAAGCAGTTAATAGAGCATTAAAGGAGTCTCTCGTTATACAAGGACCACCAGGAACAGGAAAATCACAAACTATAACCAATATCATCGCTAATGCATTAATAAAAAATAAAAGAATTCTTTTCGTAACCGAAAAATATGTTGCAGCAGAAGTTGTCGAAAATAGATTATTAAATCTCAATAGTTTTTGTCTGCCTATTTTTGACATGACTGAGCCGCAAAAAAAAGCTGATTTTTATAAAAAAATATCTGAACACTTTTCGCGTATTTATTCATGTAGAGGAGAAAAAATATTATCGGATGGGATGAATGACTATGGAAAACAAATTGAAGAAGAACTATCAAAAATAAATGAATATGAAAGATTCAAAACTACTAATAGATATCAAAATTATTTAAATTTTATTTGTAAATATGGTAATAAATTTGATGAATTACAAGATACAAGAAAAAAATATTCGTCATTACTTAGTCTCGCTAACTCCAGTGACGAATTTTGAGCAAAAATAAATTGAATTGATGATATCGTTAAAATAATTAAAGAAATACGAAAGATTCAAAACAAATATGATATTAATGAGAATGAACTGTATATTTTATCTTGTTTATCTATTAAATATGAAAATACTGAAAAATTCCACAATCATGATATTGCATATTTTATAAAAAGACGAAAAATAAAAGAAGTTTACAATTTTATAGATAAATTTTTTATTATAAGAAAAATAATAAAAACTCAAATATGCAAGAAAATATCAGAAACTTTTAAAAAGTTACAAAAAAATGAAATAAGTATTCTTTCATCTATCCCGGAGAAAAAAATAAAAGAATCTTTTGCTTTAGAAAGAAATGGTGTCATTAAGAGCTACTATGCTTTTTGTAAAGATAAATATAATGAGAAAAATTTTGATTTTGAAATATTTAATATTTTAGACAATAGTATTAGTTTTGAAAAAGAAAATAGTCATCTACTATCATTTAATAAAGAACTTGCCACAGAAAAAATTAATGAGTTATTGCTTAAAAAAGAAAAATATGATAGAAAATTTATATATGAAAAAATTCTCAATGAGGTTCAAAGTAAGATTAAAGGTGATGACTATAATGAAAATTATTTACTTCAAAAAGAATGTTCGGACTTATATCATCAATCAAAGTTAATTCGTCACACAAAAACTGTTGCTCAGTCTCTTAAAATGTATAAAAATGCAATTTCTGCCGTGTTTCCTGTGATAATTAGTAACCCAGACGTTGCTGCTTCTTTATATGGTGGACAAAAAGATTTATTTGATTATGTGATATTTGATGAAGCGAGTCAAGTTACTTTAGAAAGATCTGTACCGATTTTATTTTTAGGGAAAATAAACATAATCTCTGGAGATCAAAAACAGCTTCAACCATCAGATTTTTTTCAAGGAAAAATGAAAGATGAGTATGAAGATACGTATGTAGAAGGAGAAGATGATCAGATTTTAGATTTTTCCGATATTGAAGATTCTTCATCTTTACTTGCCTTCACTGAAAAAAAGTTTCATAAAACTATGCTTACGTATCATTATAGATCTCAAAAAAGAGAACTTATAGAATTTTCAAATGCAGTTTTTTATGATCGGAATTTAATAGTAGCAAACACTCCGAAAGATAATCAACTTGGCATAGAAGTTAAAACAATTGTAGATGGTGTTTGAAATGAGCGAGTTAATGAAAAAGAAGCATATGAAGTGATAAAATTACTTAAAAAAATATGCGCAAAT
>JAITXI010000019.1 GCA_031284905.1 Bacteroidales bacterium | reverse complement strand
AAATATCAATTTTGAAAATCCAGATGAATTTTCTGAAAAATTAAATATTGCAACAAAAACAACTCCCCAAAATATATCTTATTTTCTATCAAATTCGTTCGGATTTGGCGGAACAAATAGTGCATTAGTAATAAAAAAAATCAAATAATATAATATAATAAAATGACAAGAGCAGAAATAATAATAAAAGTAAACTATTTCTTAGTAAATGATATTGAAATAAATGAAACAATATTACAAAATTCGGAAGCAAAACTAAAAGATGATTTAGGAATAGACAGTCTTGATTTTGTTGATATAGTTGTAATCGTAGAAAGAAATTTTGGTTTTAAAATAAAACCGGAAGAAATGGCAAACGTTGAAACTCTCGCCCAATTCTACGATTATGTAGAAATGAAAGTTAACGAAAACTAATTGGATTTACGATTGTTGTTTTTTTACTACTAATGATGTAATCTTTATAAAGACACAATCTTTTTATTGTAATGTAGTGTAGTTCAGACACAATGCAAGAAATAATAAATTACCTTTATATTGAATTTGTGAAATATTAAAAAATAAATCCTTTTAAACCCTAACTCTTTTTTGAAATCGGACTTTTCAAGTGATAAAAATTTAATTATAGAATTGTTACGATGTAATTTCGTATTTGTAAAAACCATTATTTAATACATTTTATTTCAGTATGTGGTTTTTTGAATTTTTGCATATAATCTGATAAATATGTTATAATCAATATTCTAATCACACAAATTATTTAAATAATATATTTGTACAAAAAACAATAATATCAAATAAAATTGCCGATTTTTTTATTAGGCAGTGTGAAAGGAGCAGAATTAGCAGTTAAAATAATTTCAACAAATTTTGTTTTTTAGTCGGTCAGTTATAAAAAAAATATTAACTTTGTTATAAAAATTTTACTATGATAACAAAAGAAGAATTTAGAAAAATAATAGCACAAGGCATTCCGGAAGAATTACCTGAATTACAAAAATATGATAATTCAATAAATCATGCTCCGATAAGAAAACAAATATTAACACTTGAAGAAAAAAAATTAGCAATAAGAAATGCTTTAAGATATTTTCCACAAAAATTTCATAAAGAATTAGCAGTTGAGTTTAGAACCGAATTAGAAAAATATGGCAGAATTTATATGTATAGATTTCGTCCGACATATAAAATTTTTGCAAGAGATATTACTTGGTTTCCGGCAAAAAGTCAACAAGCAGCTTCAATAATGTTAATGATTTCAAATAATCTTGATAATGCCGTGGCTCAGCATCCACATGAATTAATTATTTATGGAGGAAATGGATCCATTTTTCAAAATTGGGCTCAATATCTGCTAACCATGAAATACCTTTCGGAAATGACAGACGAACAAACTTTGGTTATGTATTCCGGTCATCCGATGGGATTATATCCATCTCATAAAGAAGCCCCAAGAGTGGTTGTAACAAATGGAATGGTTATCCCAAATTACTCAAAACCAGATGATTGGGAAAAATTTAATTCTCTGGGAGTTTCTCAATATGGACAAATGACAGCGGGTTCTTATATGTATATTGGACCACAAGGAATTGTTCATGGAACTACAATTACAGTTTTAAATGCCTGTCGAAAAATAAATAAAAATGAAAAATTCCCTGAAGGACGACTTTTTGTTACATCAGGACTTGGAGGAATGAGTGGAGCGCAACCAAAAGCAGCAAATATTGCCGGAGTTGTTAGCATTTGTGCCGAAATTAATCCAAAAGCGGCTTACAAAAGATTTGAACAAGGTTGGGTTGATGAAGTTATTGAAAATGTTGATAAAGCTATTGACATCGCTATTCAGTGGCAAAAAGAAAGAAAAGCTCATTCCATTGCATTTCTCGGAAATATTGTTGATTTATGGGAAAGATTAGCCGAAAGAAATATTAAAGTAGATTTAGGTAGCGATCAAACTTCTTTACATAATCCTTGGGCAGGAGGATATTATCCTGTAGGAATTTCTTATGAAGAAGCTAATAATATGATGGCTTATAAACCTGATGATTTCAAAAAACTTATACAAAAATCTTTATGTCGTCAAATTGATGCTATAAATAAATTAGCTGATAAAGGAATGTATTTTTTCGATTATGGAAATGCTTTTTTGCTTGAAAGTTCGCGTGCCGGAGCTAATGTTATGGCAGAAAATAATATTGACTTTAAATATCCTTCTTATGTTCAAGATATAATGGGACCAATGTGTTTCGATTATGGATTTGGACCTTTCCGCTGGGTTTGTTCATCAAATGACCCTAACGAATTAGAAATCACAGATAATTTGGCAATTGAAGTTTTAGAAAATATTATTAAAACAGCACCGGAAGAAATTTGTCAGCAATTAAAAGATAATTTGAAATGGGTAAAAGAGGCAAAAGCGAATAATTTAGTGGTTGGGTCCCAAGCTAGAATATTATATGCAGATGCCGAAGCTAGAATAAAAATTGCTCAAGCATTTAACAATGCAATAAAAGAAGGACAATTAAAATACCCTGTAATTTTAGGAAGAGACCACCACGATGTTTCAGGAACAGATTCTCCATTTAGAGAAACTTCAAATATTTACGATGGCAGTAAATTTACAGCAGATATGGCAATTCAGAATGTAATTGGAGATTCGTTTAGAGGTGCTACTTGGGTTTCAATTCACAATGGAGGAGGAGTTGGTTGGGGAGAAGTTATTAATGGCGGATTCGGAATGGTTTTAGACGGTTCGCAAGAAGCTGAAATCAGATTAAACAGAATGCTTTTCTGGGACGTTAATAATGGTATTAGTCGGAGAAATTGGGCAAGAAATGAAGGTTCTATTTGGGCTATAAAACGAGCAATGGAATTATGTCCTGAAATGAAAGTATCAATTCCAAATCTTGTAAACGATAATTTAATTGATAATTTGTTTTAAAATCATAATAAAATTTAGCCTTTCCTAACATTATCCGATGAATAAAAACCATAATAATTAAAATTGTAAAAAATTATAACCATGAAAGAAAATATTAATAAATTTCGCATTTTGGAAATATACAAAATGGAAAAATATTATTATTTTTAATCACTAACTCTGCTAAATTTATAAACACTACAAAAAATAATAATTTTTTTATCATATCTTTTGCATTTTTCTTTATAAAGTAGCATAATTTTTCTAAATTTAAAAATATTTAAGGTTGATTTTTACAAACTTTACTAAATATTCATGTAATGTAAATAATTCAGCTTTCGCAAATCATGCACGGCTTTAATTTCCCTAACCGCAGGTCAAACGTAATGCAGTCTACTATGAATAAGTAAAGATGCCTGCTACCTCTAAGAGGCAGGATTTTCAAAATATTGCCTTTTGGGCAAAAATCAAGTTTATGGATTTCTCTTATTTAAAATGATTATAAATAACGATATTGTTAAATAAAATTAATTAAAAATGCTAATAAATTCAAAAACAAACCTTAAATTTGCACTAAATTTTGAATTTTTAAAAATAAACAAAATATAAACAAGTTTTAAATACATTTTGGAGGTAAGAAAAATGGAAAAAATAAAGAATTTAGCAGACTTGCGAAAAATGAAAGACAATCTTCAAAACAAGATTGACCTTAGAGAAAAAAGTGATTCACCTGAAGCAATTGTTCAAATAAAAGTAGGAATGGCTACAAGTGGCATTGCATCAGGCGCAAAAGAAGTGATGAATTACATGATTGAAGAATTAGACAAACGTAATATCAAAGGGCTTGTATTACAAGTCGGAGATATGGGTTATTGTTACGCGGAACCAACAATTGAAGTAACACGTCCCGGCGAATCGCCTGTGGTTTTTGGTTATGTAGATATCGCAAAAGCAAATGAAATTATCGAAAAATATATAAAAAACGGCGAATTATTAGATGGAATTTTGCCGGCTAATTATGAATCTATAAAATAAAAAAGGAGAAAAAATAATGGCAAGTTACAAAATGCACTTATTAGTTTGTGGCGGAACAGGTTGTAAATCTTCTGACAGTATGTTAATTGTGGACAAACTTAACGAAGAATTAAAAAGTCACAACTTGGTTGACGAAGCTAAAGTTGTTATGACAGGCTGTTTTGGGTTTTGTGAACAAGGTCCGATAATTAAAGTTATTCCGGACAATACTTTTTACACAAAAGTAAAACCAGAGGATGCCAAAGAAATAATTGAAGAACACGTTATCAAAGGACGTAGCGTTAAACGTTTGTTATATGTTGACCCAAAAGAACATGCAAGAGTGTCAGATTCTAAGCACATGGGTTTCTACAAAAAACAAATAAGAATCGCTTTACGAAATTGCGGATTTTTAGATCCTGAAAACATTGAAGAATCAATAGCAAGGGAAGCTTATGGAGCTTTAGGAAAAGTATTATCGGAATATACTCCGCAACAAACTATAGATAAAATCAAAAAATCGGGTTTAAGAGGTCGTGGAGGTGGAGGATTTCCAACAGGTTTAAAATGGGAATTAGCTGCTAAAAGTGTTGCTGAACAAAAGTACGTAATTTGTAATGCAGACGAAGGCGACCCCGGAGCTTTTATGGATCGTTCTGTATTAGAAGGCGACCCTCATTCTGTATTGGAAGCTATGGCAATATGCGGGTATAGTATCGGTGCATCAAAAGGTTTAATTTACATTCGTGCAGAATATCCTTTAGCTATCAAACGACTAAAAATTGCAATAGCCCAAGCAATGGAATATGGTTTATTGGGTAAAGACATTATGGGAACAGGATTTGATTTTGAAATTGAATTAAGATATGGAGCAGGTGCTTTTGTATGCGGTGAAGAAACTGCTTTAATCCATTCAATGGAAGGCGAAAGAGGAGAACCCACTTTCAAACCACCTTTCCCTGCAGTATCAGGATATTTAAAAAAACCATCAAATGTAAATAACGTTGAAACTTTTGCTTGCGTTCCTGTTATTATTTTAAAAGGTGAAGAATGGTTTTCATCAATCGGAACTGAAAAATCAAAAGGAACAAAAGTTTTTGCTCTTGCAGGAAAAATTAATAATGTTGGTTTAATTGAAGTACCAATGGGAATTACATTACGCGAAATTATTTACGAAATCGGTGGTGGAATTAAAAACGGGAAAAAATTCAAAGCAGTTCAAACAGGTGGTCCTTCTGGAGGATGTTTAACTGAAAAACATTTGGAAACTCCAATAGATTACGATAATTTAATTGCAGCCGGCTCAATGATGGGTTCAGGTGGTATGATTGTTATGGACGAAGACGATTGTATGGTTCAAATTGCTAAATTTTTCTTAGAATTTACAGTTGAAGAATCGTGCGGAAAATGTTCTCCTTGTCGTATCGGAAACAAAAGATTACATGAAATTCTCACAAAAATTACCGAAGGTAAAGGAACAATGGAAGATTTGGAATTATTGAAAAGTCTATCCAATGTAATAAAAGATACAGCTTTGTGTGGATTAGGACAAACGTCTCCAAACCCTGTATTATCAACACTAAATAATTTTTGGGACGAATATTTAGAACATGTTGTAGAAGGCAAATGTAGAGCAGGTCAATGTACAGCATTGAAAAAATACATTATTGACCCTGAAAAATGTATCGGTTGTACTGCATGTGCAAGAGCTTGTCCGGTAAATGCAATCGAAGGCGATAAAAAAATGCCACACGAAATAAAACAAGAATTATGTATTAAGTGCGGTTCGTGTTATGAAAAATGTAAGTTTAACGCAATTTCAATTAAATAAAATGGCTCTTATAGATATTAAAATAAATGGAAAAGAAGTAAAAGCTGAAGCAGGAAGTACAATTCTTGAAGCAGCTCATACGGTAGGTATTGAAATTCCTACTTTATGTTATATGAACCTCCACGATGTAGGTATTAAAAATAATCCCGGAGGTTGTCGTGTATGTGTAGTAGAAGTTGTTGGTCGAAAAAATTTAGCTCCTGCTTGTGTAACAGAAATTATGCCTGGAATGGAAATTAAAACCAATACTATTAAAGTTATCAATGCCCGCAAAACTGTATTGGAATTAATTTTATCCGACCACCCATTCGATTGTCTAATTTGTGCAAAAAACGGCAAATGTCAATTACAAAAATTAGCTCAAGATTGCGGTGTTAGAGAAATTCATTTTCCAGGCGAACAATCAACTTATAAACCTGATTTCTCTCCTTCAATCATTAGAAATATGGACAAATGCATTATGTGTCGCCGTTGCGAAACTATGTGTAATAAAGTTCAAACTTGTGGAGTTTTGAGTGGAATAAATAGAGGTTTTACAGCAGTCGTAGCTCCGGCGTTTGAACAAGATTTAGTTGATTCTCCTTGTACTTTCTGTGGTCAATGTTTAGCAGTTTGTCCGGTAGGTGCTTTAACAGAAGTTGATAATACACCAAAAGTTATTCGTGCTTTAGCAGACCCAACAAAAACTGTTATCGTTCAAACCGCTCCGGCTGTTCGTGTTGCATTAGGTGAAGAATTTGGCTTGCCGGCAGGAACAAGAGTAACAGGTAAAATGGTTGCTGCTTTAAGAAGCATTGGTTTCGATAAAGTTTATGATACGGATTTTGCTGCTGATTTAACCATTATGGAAGAAGGAACAGAATTATTAGACCGTTTAACAAAATTCTTAAATGGTGATAAAAATGTAAAATTACCTTTATTAACATCTTGTTGTCCGGGTTGGGTTAATTTCTTTGAACACCAATTCCCTGATATGAGAGATATTCCATCTTCGGCAAAATCTCCGCAACAAATGTTTGGGGCAATTGCTAAAACTTATATGGCTGACAAACTTGGCGTAAAACGCGAAGATCTAGTTGTAGTTTCCGTAATGCCTTGTGTAGCTAAAAAATTTGAATCACAACGTGAAGAATTTAAAGTAAATGGAAATCCTGATGTTGATTATTCAATTTCTACAAGAGAATTGGCTTTATTGATAAAACAAACAATTGGTGACATTAAAGATTTACAAGACGAAGATTTCGACAGATTAATGGGCGAATCTACAGGTGCAGCTGTAATTTTTGGTAATACTGGAGGTGTTATCGAAGCAGCTTGTCGTACTGCTTATGAAATTTTTACCGGCAAAACATTAGAAAAAGTTGAATTTGAACAACTTCGTGGTTTTGAAGGTGTAAGAGCAGGAAAAATTGATTTCAACGGATTAGAAATAAATATTGGAATAGCACACGGATTAGGAAATGCTCGTAAACTCTTAGAAGATATTAGAGAAGGCAAATCACATTTTCATGCAATTGAAGTAATGGCTTGTCCGGGTGGTTGTATCGGTGGTGGAGGACAACCTCTACATCACGGAGATTCTTCTATCCTAAAAGCAAGAGCAGCAGCTATTTATGAAGAAGATGAATCTAAAACTATTCGTAAATCTCACGAAAATAAAGAAGTTCAACAACTGTATGCTGAATTTTTAGGTAAACCTATGAGTGAAAAAGCACATCATCTGTTACATACTGAATATTTTGATAGAAAGAAAAAAACTATAGAATAAACAATGTAAAATTATCTCCGAAATAATTGAGCTTTTTAATAATCGAAAAGCTCAATTATTAGGATTAAAAAAAGGATAATAATATTTAAAAATTTAAGGAAATGACTGAAATAAAAGTAAAAGTAAAATTAAAAGAACAAGATATTAAAGCAATCAAAGAAATTTGTGCAACTTTTGATAATGAACCGGGTAACCTAATTAATTGTCTTCAGAAAATACAAGAACATTTTGGATATTTACCGGCAGAAGTTCAAGAAGTCGTTGCTGCAAATATGGGCGTATCAGTAGCAAAAGTTTACGGAGTAGTAACATTCTATAGCTTTTTTACAATGAAACCAAAAGGGCAACACCCTATTTCTTGTTGCACCGGAACCGCTTGTTATGTTAGAGGTGCTGAAAAAGTTTTAGAAGAATTTAAAAAAGAATTGAAAATCGCAGTTGGCGAAACAACCGAAGACGGCAAATTCTCATTAAGTTGTTTACGTTGCGTTGGAGCATGCGGTTTAGCACCAGTTGTAATGATTGGCGATAAAACTTATGGTAGAGTAGCTCCAGAAAAAGTTGCAGAAATTATTGCAGAATTTAATTAATATTATAAATACTGAATCATATTTTAAATCAAATTAATAACTAATTTTATGATTACAGTAGTTTTTAGAGGAGATAACTGAGAAATTTTGCGATAAAAATAATAAAAAAACTGTTCATATTTATGGAATTATGAACAGTTTTTTTATTAAATACAAAGATATATATTATCGTATTCTTATAATCTTTCTAGTTTTACCGTAAAATGTCTCATAATAGGTGCTTCCCAAGCAATTTTGACACCCCTTGTAATATTTTCTCGTCTGTCGAAAACATTTTTCAAGGCAACTGCTATTACGTCCATGTGATTGTTTGTGTAAACTCGCCTTGGAATTGCTAATCTTAATAAATCTAATCCGTCAAAACGATTTTCTCTAGTGATTGGGTCTCTGTCGGCAAGTAAATATCCAATTTCGCAACCGCGAATACCTGCTTCTAAATAAAGTTCTATTGTTAAAGTTTGTGCCGGAAATTCTTCTTTTGGAACGTGAGTTAAAACTTTTGGTGCATCAATAAAAATAGCATGTCCACCAGCCGGACGTTGATACGGAATCTCAAATTCGTCTAATCTTTTTGCTAAATATTCAATTTGTTTTATTCGGGTTTCAAGATTATCAAATTCGGTATTTTCATCTAATCCTATTGCAAGTGCTTCCATATCTCGTCCATTCATTCCTCCATAAGTGATAAAACCTTCATAAATTATTCCCATTATTTTTGCTTCATCATACCATTTTTCAAAATTTGTAGCAATAAATCCGCCCATATTTACGATTGCATCTTTTTTTGCGCTCATTGTCATTGCATCTGCATAAGAAAACATTTCTTTACAGATATCTTTTATAGTTTTGTTTTCGTAGCCATTTTCTCTGGTTTTAATAAAATAAGCATTTTCAGCAAAACGAGCAGAATCAAAAATTACAGGAATATTATATTTCTTTGAAAGTTCTCTTACTTCTCTTAAATTTTGCATCGAAACAGGTTGCCCTCCTGCTGTATTATTGGTAATTGTAATGATTATGAAAGGAATTTTATCTTTATTTTCTTGAATTTCTTTTTCTAATTTTTTTATATCAACATTTCCTTTGAAAGGAATTTCAAGTTGTGTATCTTTTGCTTCATTAATCGTACAATCAATGGCAAAAGCGTGTCTTGATTCGATATGACCCTTTGTTGTATCGAAATGAGAATTTCCGGGAACATGATTTCCTTCTTTTACTAAAACAGAAAATAAAACATTTTCAGCAGCTCTTCCTTGATGTGTTGGTAAAACATAATTAAAACCTGTGATTTTTGAAACAGTTTCTTTCATTTTAAAAAATGAAGTAGCGCCAGCATAACTCTCATCGCCTAACATCATTCCTGACCATTGGTTAGCTGACATAGCACCAGTTCCCGAATCAGTTATTAAATCTATATAAACTTGTTCTGCTTTGAGTTGAAAAACATTATTTCCTGCTTCTAACATCCATTTTTCACGTTCCGAACGTGTACTCTTTTTTATTGGTTCAATCATTTTGATTTTCCAAGATTCTGCAAAAGGTAATTTCATATTTTTATTATTTAAATTGTTATATTATTGTTAATAAGTATAAATTTTTTACAAAGTTAATAAATATTTTTTGTTTTTTCATAATTTATATATTTTTATTTTTAAAGAATATACTATTTCCGACATACTGGAATGTTGCATTTGCTGATATATGCTAACAGAAGCGGTGAAAGAGGAACAGACAAAATAGCAGTGTTTTCAAATAAAAATAAGTTAAATATTAATAATAATAAAGAAACTATTTCAAATTCTACAATCTCGAAATGGGTAAGAGCTAAATAAAAAATTGCAAACAGCTTTAGCCCTCGTGGAGCGATGCGTAACAACGGCAAACGGCGAAGCCATCGCTGAAAACAACCCTTCATGTAGTAAAGCGGAATAATCAAAAGACATTACTTATTGATTATAAATTTCTAAAACATTATTTAGTTGCATTATAGTATAATAAGTTTTTGCAGAATATTTTGATGGACCATAAACTTTTAATCCATCTATTAATGAAAATCTTGAGCCACAATCTCTGCATATCATTAAATTAAGACTATCATTTACATCTAATATAGCATTTTCTTTAGAAGCATTATAAGGACAATTTCGTTCAAAGGCCATGTATTCATCCATTGACGGACAATATAAAATTATCCCATTATATCCAAACCTGTCAGATGGTAAATAAATGTAATTTCCGGGAGTTTGAACATTTTGATATTCAGGTAAATCCAAATACAGACGTTCATAGAAATATACATAGGGAATAATATCATCTTTTTCACATGCTGTAAAAAAAGTCAAAGATATTAAATAAATTAATATTATTTTTGACAAGAATTTTAGTTTATTCATAAAAATAATAATAGGTATGAAGTCAAAGTTTAAAAATTTTTTATATTTAACGTTGGTTTTTATATTTTTATTGTCATTTGAAGGATTCTCGCAAAAATATAGCGTAGATGATGAAAAAAATATGAAATCAACCGGACATAGAGTTTATAAAACACGTGGAGATAGAAAAATAGAAAGAGCAGAACGCAAAGATAGGCGAAAAAGAAAGAAGGGAAAGAAAAAATATAAAAAAATTGTCAAGAAATATAATAAAAATGTCAGTGGTTCAGGAAAAGATATTTCTGATAATAAAAAAGTGTATCGAAGAATGAAAAAAAGTCGAAAAGAAGCAAAAAAAAACAGAAAAGAATAAAAAAAAATGATTTATGAATATATAAAATATATGTTTTTTTCAAAAACAAGAAAATAAAAATAAAAGTGATTTATTGTATTTTGAATATAAAATGAGACTATTTGTTTGAAAATTAACGTTATATTGCATTTAAAAATATCATTAAAAAAAATGTTTAAAAAAATAAAAAAAGTTTTTGAAAAAAACAAAAATAGTAGTAACTTCGCAAGATAAAAAATATTGAGTGAGTTATTTTTTTAATATAATTAAAACTCTGTTATGATAAGAAAAATACTTTTGTTAGTAACTTTGGTAGTTACAGTGGTTTTTGGGTTGAGAGCACAATCAACAGGTACTCTAACCGGACAGGTTACAGACGATGCTACAGGTGAAGAA